>NZ_JABUZD010000021.1:0-903 GCF_014897875.1 Halomonas sp. 3A7M | reverse complement strand
GGCGTATGGCTTTGGAGCGGAGCGACAACGCCATACCCTGGCGGTAGCCTGTGTGGGGCACAGGCTACCGCCAGGCGGGAGATTATGACTTTAGAGATTCAAGAACGGTTCTTGCCGATGACAGGAGCTTTTCGCACTCATCAAGATCCATGGCCAGTTGCTCTATCGCGGCCACATCGTCAGCATCCAAGATGCCAGCCGTGTCGTTCATAGCCTGCTCAAGCATCGTGTAGCGGGACTCTAATCCTGCTATGTACCCATCTAGCAATGTCGGTGACTGCCTTGCTTCTAGGGGGATGGGGGATAGGCAAATGCCATCCTGGTTGGCGTCATCATAGCCGTATGTCATAAAAGCCTCCTTTGGTCTGCGGTTGCCGCCCGCGCTTTAACGGTGGTGATAGCTTGAAGAGCAGAACGCCCAGCATCCGATGGGCGTTCTGCTTTGCCCCTATCAGGCGGCAGCAATCAAAATCTTATGTTGCTCGGGATGCGTACACGCGAACATGCGCAGCGCGTGGTATTGATTAGCAAAGCGTGAAAGGCGTGTTGTGTTAGCCAGCTTATTGAGTGCGATTAACGTGGCGGTTATCCCCGCTGCATCCGCTGTCATTGAGCCTTCATAAAAAGCGCCTGCTACCTTGATGCTTAGCAGCTCGTCTCTACCGGGGGCGATGTAGGCCGCTTGGCGGTCGCTTAGCTCATAGAACTCCCAAGAACCACCTTGGTAGTCTTCACAAATCATGCGCATAGCGTGCTGAATTTCCAGCTCTAGTGGTTTCGGCAGCAAAGTAGAACGCTGCGCCTTTGGTACGATGCTAGCGGTGATTTTGGTGGTGGGCTGCATAATTGACTCCTATGGTTGCGGTTGCCGCCGCGCTTTGTTTCGACCCTTGTAGTATCGCT
>NZ_JABUZD010000166.1:0-107170 GCF_014897875.1 Halomonas sp. 3A7M | reverse complement strand
CTGAACCGCTTCAGCCTTCGGGGTAAGCAAAAGGTGCAAGGCCAATGGCAGCTCTACTGCTTGGTTCACAATATTGAGAAGTTGGCGAATTACGGCCACTTGGCCGCGTTATGAAGGGCTTAGAGTGGAGTAAGTTGCTTTGTGAACCCAGCAGGCGGTCTTCAGCGGGCTAAGCTGGGCGCTCAAGTGGCTAAATGCCGATATTAATATTACTCAGCCGGATGACCGGCTGGGTAAATGAATAAGGACAACAGGCAGTGGAAACGGCTCGAAATCGGGTTTTTCTACAGCCTCGTTATACCTGAGAGGAACCTCGGATGAGCCTTAAAGATCACTTTGCAATGCTGGCTTCCTACAATCAGTGGATGAACTCAAAGGTTTATGAGGCTGCAGGCCACCTCTCTGCCACTGATTTAGCCAAAGACCGTGGGGCCTTCTTCGGTTCCATCTTAGGAACCCTGAATCATATCCTAGTGGGTGACACTATCTGGCTCAAACGGTTTGCTACGCATCCCTCCTGTGTGGCCTCTTTGCGCGAGGTTGCTGATCTTCCAAAGCCGACTACGTTGGATCAGATTGTCTTTGAAGATTTTGGTCGTCTATCTGAACACCGTAGTTGGTTGGATCAGAGGATTATCGATTGGGTAGCCGAACTATCCGACGGTGACCTGGATGTCGTTCTCAGCTATCGCAATAGCAAAGGGATTCCTGCAAATAAACGATATTCGAGCCTGGTTCTTCATTTCTTTAATCATCAAACTCACCATCGTGGGCAAGTTTCTACTTTGCTATCTCAGGCGGGTGTGGATATCGGGGTGACTGACCTGTTGGTTCAGATTCCAGAGGAAACTCATGTATAACCAGGCTCGCCACGGCGACGGCTACTAAATTGCGGCTTTGCAGCCAGCCTTTTCCCGTTGTTACGTAAAGGCTCTGCATAGGCTTTTGAACCAAAGGCAAGATGATCTCGATATCACAGTACTTGCTCACTAATTGTGCGGCGAATGAAGTCGATTACGGCTCCAACGTTACGCGGCAGTTCTTCTCCTTTTTTCCATACGCAACCTATGTCCATTGTTGGAAGACTTTCATCTAGGTCCCGCCGGATAATGCGTCGCCCTTCTAGGGAAAATGGGCGATATACCAGGTCAGACAAAATCGTGACTCCTTGGCTAAGCGCGACCAAACTTCGGACTGCCTCTAGCGAACTGCTCTTGAATGCGACCTTAGGCGCAAGGCCATACTCTCCCCAGTAATGTTTCACCGTTTCAACGTGTTCATCCATATCCAAAAGGATAAAGCCAGTCTCGGCAATCTTCTCTAGGGAAAGGCTTTCGGGGTATTGAAGCGGACTCTCACTGTCGACCCATAGTCGCCTGGGGGAGCGCAGCATCGTTTCGTGCTCTAGCTCTTCGTGAACGTCCATGTTGGAGACAAGAATGAAAGCTAGGTTAAAGCTATTGTCGAGCAGCCCCTTCTCGATGCTGGCCCTATCGCGCTCTTCCATGACGACATTCAGATTGGGGAACTGCTTAGTTAGCGATACCAATAACAGGGGAATTAGGTAAGCCGATATTGTCTCTGTGATACCGATGCGTACCTGCCCATGTAAATCATCTGGGGTGCGGCGGATTTCCTCGATGGCATCTTCGACGCTCGAAAGGGTGTCTTGCGCCCTGCGCGCGAACCTCTCCCCAGCCTCCGTCAGACGGACGCCCTTGGCATGGCGTTGGAACAACTGAGCGCCAAGACTTTGTTCCAAATTCTTAAGTGCAATGGTCATCGACGATTGAGAGACGTGACAACGCAGGGCGGCACGGGTCACTTGCCCCGTTTCTGCCAGCGATACCAAATACTCTAATTGTCGAAGCGTAATTCCTGAGTTCATATCTATTTTTTCAATAATGGTTATTAAAAAATATATATTAGTAATTAAGACCGCGTGAGTCTAGGTTCTGTTTTAAAAGGCTAACGTTGTTTTTGGAGTTTCCCCATGCCAGTTGAAGATAAGCGAGGTTATTGCACTTTATGCCGGTCGCGGTGTGGAACCATTAACCGCGTAGAAGGCGAAAGTCTCATCAAGGTGGAGCCAGACTCCGACCATCCCACCGGCGCTGCAATGTGCATGAAGGGGCGGGCCGCACCCGAGTTGGTGCATAGCCCTAACCGGCTCTTCTATCCTATGCGTCGAACAACGCCAAAGACCGCGGATGATCCATGTTGGGAACGAATTTCTTGGCATGAAGCGATTACGACCATTGCAGCAAGACTATCCGAGATTAAAGCCGAGACAGGGGCTGAGTCAGTCGCTTTTGGTGTAACTACCCCTAGCGGTACTCCCATGTCGGATAGCATTGATTGGGTTGAGCGATTCATCCGAGCCTTTCAAAGCCCCAATATTTGTTATGGCACTGAAGTTTGCAACTGGCACAAAGATTATGCCCATGCCTTTACATTCGGATGTGGCATGCCTACAGCGGACTATGCCAACTCCGATCTGATCATGCTGTGGGGCCACAACCCTACAAGCACGTGGTTGAGCCAAGCCAATGCCATCGGAATAGGAAGGGGCAACGGGGCGCGGATGATCGTAGTCGATCCGCGTAAAACGCCTCTGGCGGCTAGTGCGGATGTATGGCTTCGTGTCCGCCCAGGCACCGATTTAGTGGTTGTACTGGGCCTAGTGCGACAGTTACTCCTGGGCAAGGGGTTTGACCAGCAATTCGTTCGTAGTTGGACAAATGCTCCTCTTCTGGTTCGTACAGATGATGGGACGTTGCTGCGGGCAGAGGACTGTGATTTTGCGGGAGCACTAGCGGATGAAAATATTCCCGATACGTTCGTGGTGTGGAACAGTGAAACTAACTCGCCTGCCTGTTATGCACCGGAAAGTGGCTCGTCACTTGCTCACGCCGCCCATGCTGCTTTGGCAGGACGCTATAGTGTTCCGCTCTGCAATGGTGGCAACGTTGCCTGCGAGCCCGTATTTGCTTTGTTAGAGCGCACCTGCGCGCCTTATACCCCTGATGTAGTAGAGCGAGTCTCCGGTGTCGACGCTCATTCACTGGCACAGGCGACGGAGTTGCTCAGTTCCAGCAAGCGTGTTGCGTATCATTCTTGGACGGGTATTGGGCAGCATAGCAATGCGACACAGACCGAACGTGCCGTTGCCATCCTTTATGCACTGACCGGTAGTTTCGACGTCTTGGGAGGAAATCGTGCATACAGGCAATTGCCTGTGCGGCCCATCAATGGGTTGGATCTTATCGAGCCCGCACAACTAAATAAGGCATTGGGCGTTGACCAACGTCCATTAGGACCACCCGCTCAGGGGTGGATTACTGCTCGGGATCTCTATCGCTCTATCATCGAAGGCCAACCGTATCGTGTCCGAGCATTTATGGGGTTCGGCACTAATTTTATGGCCAGCCAGGGAGATGTCGAGCTGGGTATTACAGCCTTGCAGCAGCTCGAGTTCCATGTGCATTGCGATCTGTTCGAAACACCGTCTTCGCGTTTCGCTGATATTCTCCTGCCAGTTAATACTCCTTGGGAACGAGAAGCTCTGCGTGCTGGTTTCGAGATAAACGAACTAGCAGTAGAGCATGTCCAACTGCGCCAGCGAGTAGTCGCGCCTAGAGGCGATTCGAAATCTGATACCGATATCGTTTTCGCCCTAGCTGAGGCGCTAGGTATGGACGAGCTTTTTTTTAACGGGAGTGTCGAGGCTGGATGGAACTGGATGCTGCAGCCGCTGGATCTGACGGTAGCGCAGCTGCGCCAGAAGCCGGAGGGTATCCGCTACAAACTGCCACAAACACAAAAGCAGTACTCCAGCATAAGTAATGGCAAGATCCAGGGCTTTAAGACATACACTAGGCGGGTTGAACTGTATTCAGAAAAGCTGTTGCGTCATGGGTATGACCCGTTACCAACCGCTGATGGCATGCTTGCAGCGAGGCAAGCCCACTCCCGATTCCCTTATAAGCTCACGTCGATCAAGAACGGTTTTTTCTGCCATAGCCAGCATCGTTCGATTGTGTCGCTGCGCAAAAGATCCCCGCTGCCAGTTGCCCAACTCAACCCTGACTTAGCGGCTAAGAAAGGCATTGAAAAGGGCGACTGGATATTAATCGAAACGACAGAGGGACAGGCTCGTTTCTGCGCTAGTCTCAGTTCGGACCTGGATGTTGGCGTTATTGTCGCTGAATTCGGTTGGTGGCAAAGCTGTAATGAGCTTGGGCGCGCTGGCTATGCTGTCGTTGGTGCCGGTAATAGTAACTACAATAACCTCATCAGCGCGCGTGACTCGGACCCCATCAGTGGCTCTGTGCCAATGCGCTCGTTCAACTGTGATATTCGGAGGGATCCCACTCAAGATACCAGACGGCGAACTTGGGAGGGTTTTAGGCCATTTAAAGTCCGCACTTTGAGGCGAGAGACGGCCGATGTTTTAGCCGTCGAACTGGCTACTCCAGATGGGTCGCTACTACCCGATTATCTTCCTGGTCAGCATATTACGCTGTGCTTAAACAAGGGCAGCGCTGACCAGCAATTAGTCCGTGCCTACTCTCTGACTGGCTCTGCTAAGGAGGAGGGGAGAACCAGTTACCGTATTGCTGTACGTCACCTGCGGGGTGCCGACGAACAGGGCAATGCCATTGAAGGCAGAATGTCAGGTTACCTCCATAATCATCTCAAAACTGGGCAAGAAGTGCACCTCGGCGCTCCCGGTGGCCGATTTGTGTTGCCTGAATCATTGCCGCAGCCCGTTATTATCTTCGCTGGTGGTATCGGCATCACGCCCTTTATTAGCTACCTGGAAACCCTAGTTGACTCTGACAACATGCCTGAAGTGTGGATCCACTATGCAAACCGTAATAGCCAGAGTCATGCCTTCAGAGCACGAATAAATAAGCTGCTACCTCGTTTATCTAGATTGACGGTAATCAACTATTACAACGATCCGCTGACGACAGACCGCATGGGAGTGGATTACGACTCAAACGACTTGGTGTCAGCCTCAGTCGTATCGAACTCACTAATTGAGCGACGAGCACGCATATATCTATGTGGCCCAGATCCCATGATGACAGCCATCAGTAATCAACTAACCGAAAGAGGAGTACCTAGGTTCGATATTTTTAGCGAAGCGTTCCGATCACCAGTAACAATCAATTCCAACGATGATCAGCAATATCGCGTCTCCTTCGTGCGCTCAAACTCTCGCGGGCTTAACTGGAGCTCAGCCGCAGGGCCATTGCTAAGTTTTGCTGAAAAACAGGGCATTAGCATGCCCAGTGGTTGCCGCGTTGGGCAGTGCGAGAGCTGTGCCGTTCGTATCATTTCCGGAAAGGTATACCACCTCAATGGGCAAGAGCCGGAAGACCCTAGTGTGTGTTTGACCTGCCAGGCTATTCCCGTAAGCGACCTGGAATTAGACATATAAACGAAAATAAGAGGGTTTAAGATGAAAATATATACTAGAGAAGAAACGAGGAATGCACTTCCTTTTTCCCATTTAATTCCAGCGCTGGAAGAAATGTTTAAGCGTGGCTGCACGGCGCCTCGCAGACATATTCACAACATCGGAACTCCGGATGATCCTGTGACGATGCTGATTATGCCAGCTTGGAGCGATGCCGGGTTCTTAGGAATAAAAACCGTCAATATTGCTCCTAACAACGCCAGTAGATCGCTTCCTGGGCTGTTCTCGACTTACATGCTTTATGACCGTAGTACGGGAGAGCCTGTAGCCCAGGTCGATGGCAACGAAATCACTTCACGACGTACCGCTGCCGCTTCGGCGCTAGCGGCAAAACTTCTAGCACGCCCTTCCACCAAGCGCTTGACGCTGCTGGGGGCAGGGCGAGTGGGTAGCCTTATTCCCTACGCTTACCGGGAGGTGCTACCAATAGAAGAAGTTGCCGTCTGGGATATCGATCGCGCTGCATCAGAACGGTTAGTAGGACAACTCAATCAAGATGGCTTCATTGCACATGTAGTCGAGGATTTGGAACAAGCCGTTGGTTGGGCAGACGCTATCAGCTGCGCGACCTTGTCAACAAAGCCATTGATTGAAGGAGCTTGGCTGACTCCGGGCAGCCATCTCGATTTAATAGGTAGCTTCACTCCGGAAATGCGCGAGGCAGATACTAATGCCGTCGTGAACAACAGTCTCTTCATCGATACTGAGGAAGCCCTGGAAAAGTCAGGGGATCTTCTCCAACCGATACAGCTAGGTGACCTAAGCCGGGATGCCGTCATTGGCACTCTAGAGGAGCTTTGCCGTTGCCAATGCCCGGCGCGCAGGTCGGAACAGGAATGTACGGTATTCAAAGCTGTTGGTACCGCACTGGAAGACTTAGCCGCAGCTACTCTGGTCCATCACGGTTAAATATCAGGGCAGGAGAATAATAATGTCTAATAATACCTTGAAAATAAGTAAAAAAAATAAGCTATTCGGTGGTGTTACCAATGGGTTGACGCGAATCTTTGACCGCTATCTTCCTGATCCGCTAGTCATCGTGATCGTACTTACTATAGTGATTATGTTGGCTTGCGTGGTATTCAGAGGAGATGCACCTACTAAGATGCTCGGCTACTGGATGGATGGGTTCTGGAGTCTGCATGGGTTCGCGATGCAGATGGTCTTGATTCTAGTCGCAGGTTTCGTGGTAGCTACTACGCCATTGTTCAAGTATCTAACGCTGCGTATCGCCGACTCTGCGCGAACACCTGGTAGTGCTATAGTCATAGTGACTGTTATTTCCCTTCTGGCCAGTTGGCTGAACTGGGGTATAGGGCTCGTTGTCGGAGCAGTTCTAGCCAAAGAGTTGGCCAAGCGCGTACCATTTGTCGATTATCGGCTATTGATCGCCAGTGCTTACTCTGGCTTTCTGATCTGGCATGCAGGGCTATCTGGTTCGATACCACTCAGCTTAGCGACTTCTGGGCATTTCCTTGAATACAGCGTTGGCTTGATTCCGACCAGTGAGACGCTCTTCAGTCCCTTGAATATTGGCCTGATCTTGGCGATGTTCATCGCTCTTCCGCTCACCAACTATCTAATGATGAAAAACAGTGAGTCTGTCCCCTTTACCGATTTTTCAGATGAGCCTCCTATCAAGGCTGATGTCTCACGGCCAGCAGAGCTCCTTGAACATTCAATCTGGCCTGCGCTGCTAATCTCTCTGTTAGGCATTGCTGCGCTGATTTTCTATGCTGTTAATGGCGGGGGGCTCAATCTAAATGTCATCATATTTGCGCTGATCTTCATTGGTATCGGGTTACACAAAAATCTCAGTAGCTTCCTGGAGCAGATTAATGAAGCTGTGAAAGGTGCTAGTGGCATCATCATCCAGTTCCCGTTTTATGCGGGGCTCATGGGTATCATGGCCCAGTCTGGTTTAGCAGGAGACCTTGCCCAAGTGTTTGTTGATATATCAACAGCGGATACACTGCCGGTTTGGAGTTTCCTTTCCGCTGGCTTAATTAACATGCTTGTGCCATCAGGTGGTGGTCAGTGGGCGGTTCAAGGACCGATTGTCATGGAGGCTGCTCAGGCGCTGAATGCCGACACATCTAGAGTGGCGATGGCATTCGCCTGGGGAGATAGCTGGACAAACATGCTTCAGCCGTTCTGGGCCTTGCCCGCCCTTGCGATCGCTGGGTTAAAGGCTAGGGATATCATGGGTTACTGTGCCGTCGTGCTGGTGGTGAGCGGTGTTATCATTAGCTTGGCGTTGTTGCTGTTTTGAGAAGATAGTGTAAAGACAAGTACAGAAACTAAGTGCAGTACGCTAAATGGATATTGATGGGCTTTCATGGCACTTTGCCATCAGTTTGCCCATCAATTCTATTGGGCATTTTATGCAGAGTGCTTTAGAGGGTGCATATTGAGTGCGAAGGCCACCATACTCAGGTTTGTCGGACGATAAGGTTTTTGGTCGCGACGTATAGATGATACGAATCGATTAGTCTACGCAGTTGATGATAATGCGATTACGATCATTTCGTATCGTTATCACTATTAGATTAGCGCTACTCCAAATCCCGAAAGAGTACGTTGTTGGCTCGGGCTCGGGTAATTCAAATAATATAAGTCTAATTGTTGCGCGGTGCGCAACGCGCTATGATGTGTTTATGATTAAATCATTCCGCCACAAGGGACTCAAGCGCTTCTACGCTAGTGGTAGCACCGCTGGTATACAGGCGGATCATGCCAAGAAATTGCATATGCAGCTTGCCGCTCTGGACACGGCCGTGTCAGTAGAAGATATGGATATCCCTGGTTTTAGGCTCCACCCGTTGAAGGGGAGAGACAAAGCGCGGTGGTCAATTTGGATCAACGGAAATTGGCGCATGACGTTCGAATTTCGAGATGGCAATGCGTACATTCTTGATTATGAGGATTATCACTAATGACGATGCATAATCCGCCGCATCCCGGCGAATTTATTCGGGAAGTGTACCTAGAACCTTTTGGTATCAGCTCCCGTCAGCTTGCTTCCAACTTGGGCGTTTCACCATCCACCTTGTCACGGTTGCTCAAAGGGGATAGTGGCATTAGCCCCGAAATGTCTTTGCGCTTGTCGAAGGTTCTCGGACGTACCCCGGAGAGCTGGCTATCAATGCAGGACATGTATGACCTATGGGTGGCTCGCAGCACAATTAATTTGGACGACCTGCAGCCACTGGATTTTGAGGCCGCTTAACGATTGCGACTGTCGTCGTTGGCATCCTGTCGTATAAAGCTGAGCAACCAAACTTATTGGAAATCTGTATGCCGCCAGACTAGGTTCAGGTTTCTAAAGAGAAAGCACGGACGCGATATGAACCTACTCTTCCTGGGCACCTCCGCTGGTGTGCCCACCAAACAAAGAAATGTCTCCGGGATCGCTTTGCGTGAAAGCAAAGGGAAGGGCTGGTACCTGGTTGATTGTGGTGAGGGTACCCAGCATCAGGTCTTGCATACCAAGCTGTCGTTCCATTCGTTGAAAGCCATCTTGATTACCCATGTGCACGGCGACCACTGCTACGGGCTGCCGGGCATTTTGGCGAGTGCGGCTATGGGTGGCCGGAAAGCGCCACTTACTATTGTTGCGCCTGCAAGTATCAAAACTTGGTTGAAGGCAACCTGCGAGGTGACGCAGCTATGCTTACCTTTTGCCTTGGAGTTTATCGCCTCAGACGACCTGCCAAGCGTTGAGTTTGAGAACATCGCGGTTGAGACATTCAGCCTTTCACATCGAGTGGCGTCTTATGCCTATACATTTACGGAGCGAAAGGTTGATGCTGCCCTGGACGTGGATAAGCTAGCGCAAAAGGGGATTCCAAGGGGGCCGTTGTGGGGGCAGTTGAAGCAAGGGGTTGATAGTGAGTTTGCAGGTGAGCAGTTAAAAAGCCATGACTACCTAATCTTCAAGAACAAGCCCAGGAAAGTAGTGATCGCTGGAGACAATGACCAGCCTGACTTATTGAGCGAGGCGTGTGCGGGGGCGCAGGTGTTGGTGCATGAGGCCACCTATACCGAAGAGATGGCTGAGAAGGTCGGTGATGTGGGGCATAGCTACGCCAAACTTGTCGCTGCTTTTGCCGAATCGATAAAGCTACCTAGTTTGGTGCTGACGCACTTCAGCCCGCGTTATCAGTTCAGCTCCCATGCGTCGCCGTCCATTGAGGATATCCGCAAAGAAGCTGAGTGCGTCTATTCAGGCTCGCTTTTCTTGGCGCGGGATTTTGGTGAATACAGCTTGGAAAAAACGGGTTACTTTTCTGAGATGGTGGGCGAGTAGTTTTTCCGCGCGTGTATCAGTAGTGATACCGAAGCTGGGCGATCAGCAGCGCATCGTCAGTCACCTTGTAAATCATCCGGTGCTCTTCGTTGATGCGTCGAGACCAGTAACCGGCCAAGCCGTGTTTAAGAGGCTCTGGTTTACCAACGCCGCCAAAGGGTTCTCGTTGGGTTTCTTTGATTAGCTTATTGATACGGCTGAGCACTTTTTTGTCCGTTTTTTGCCAGTATAAATAATCTTCCCAGGCATGCTCAGCGAAGATGAGTTTCATTCCAAGAGTTCCCGCTCTTGGCCGCCACCTTGCTCTAGCTCGGCAATCGACTCAAGCAAGCGTTGAGCATTCTTGGGGGCGCGCAGCAGGTAGGCGGTCTCTTGCAATGCCTCATAATCCTCTAAAGAGATCATGACCACAGACTGCGCCTTGTTACGGGTAATGATCATGGGCACGTGATCTTCGCAGACCTGTTGCATTGTTTTCGCTAGATTGGTTCTAGCCGCCGTGTAGCTAATGGCATCCATAAGTAATTCCTGTTCATGATGTTGTTCATGTACAGAATAATGTACGTCTTTGGTTTTGACAATCGGCTGTGTTTTGATGATGCCACTTGTTTGACGTTGAAGCCGCTTAGTAGCACTGGCTTCCAGGGAAGCCAGTGCTTACTTCGTTATTCCACAAGTTTTTCCAAAAACGGTCTAAAAAGCTATTTCAAAAGTTATTTCAAAAACGCTCGCAGCGTTTCGCTGGCTTGGTCGATGGAGACGACGCCATCTAAATGACCGCGGTTGCCTTCCAGGGTTTCAAGCGTCACTTCGGTGCCGTCGGCTTCTATCAGCTCGGCAGTGCGGCGTACGCCTTCGGGGGCAAAGACGAGGTCGTTTTCGCTATACAGCATTAGCGTGGGGGCGTCGATGGCGGCCAGTCCTTCTTCTAACGAGTCACCGTGGCCAGTCATGAAGAGCTGGTTGGCACGAACCAAATACAGCAGATGGTTGGCATCGGAAAGCTTGGCGCGGGCGGCGGCGACGTCATCCAGCGTTTGCTCAATGGCGTAGCGGGCGTTGATATCTTGAGCGGGATCGCGCTCTTCGTCGGCCCAGTCGCGGTTGAAAGTTTCGTTGGCCCACTGCCAGTGATTGGCGTTGAGGGTGACGATCTTGAGCGCTTCTTTTAGGCCATCGGTGGGTGGCTCTCCATCGTAGTAGTTGCCCTCATTCCAGTTGGCGTCTAAGCGGATGGGCGCCGCCCAAGCGCTAAGCGTTGCCAGCAACCAGGGGTCGGTCACGCCGCCACCGATAACGGGGATCAACCTATCCACTTTGTCAGGGTAAGCACTGGCCCATTCAAACGCTTGAAGTGCTCCCATCGAGGCTCCCATGACCGCGTGTAGCGATTCAATGCCCTGGCTCTCTAACAGCGCACGCTGTACCTCGACAAAGTCACGAATCGTTACCACAGGAAAATCCATTCCCCACGGTTCGCCGGTGTCTGGATTGATAGAGGCGGGGCCAGTGGTGGTGACATTGGGGTCGTGGGCGTTGAGGTTCACCAGCGTATCGGACGCAATAATGTAGTACTCGTCGGTATCCAGTGGCTTGCCGGGGCCGATGATGGCATCCCAGTAGCCGGTTGGCTCGCCATCCGGATCATAACGACCTGCTGCGTTGCTGGTACCAGAGAAGAAATGGGTGATTAAGATGGCATTGTCACGGGCGTCGTTTAATTCACCGTAGGCTTCCCAGCCCACCGCAAGTTCGGGAATTGTTTCGCCGCCTTGAGTGGTGAAGTCTTGCATCTCGAAGGTTTGTTTTTCGACGACGCCATCCCAGGCCAGTAGCGGTAATGCTGCAAGTAATCCGAGGCTGGTAACTGTCACCACGGTCAATAAAGAGTGTCGTTGCTTGAGAACCATATGCCTTCCTTAAATGAGGGATTGTTATGATTATTGTGGGCAACAGCTGCGTTGCCACCCTCATAGCGTAGTCGGCTTTAGCGCATTTTAAATGGGTTTAGCCCGTTAGCTTGTTGCATCATCATGCGTTTGGCGAGCGGTACGCGTTCGGCAAGATGCAGGCTGAGATCACCCAACTGGCGTAGCGGTTTTGCACCGGTAAACAAGTGATGGAAGCTGTCGGTGGCGGCAATCATGGCTTGGTTGGCCAAGCGGCGATGGCATTCGAAGCGGTGCAGGCTGATAGCGTCACCTGGGTCGCGGCCTTTGATGATCAGCTCTGCCAGGGTGTCGGCATCGTGCAGGCCAATATTCAGCCCTTGCCCTGCCAACGGATGCACCACGTGGGCGGCATCGCCAATCAGGGCTAAGCGCTTACCGATATAGCGTTTGGCGTGCTGGCGTCTAATTGGAAAGCTCGCCTTTGCGACCACACGGGTTAGCTTGCCTAGCCGCTTGGGAAAGGCTGTTTCAATGGCCGTTTTTAGGGCGTCGTTGGAGAGCTGTTCGCGGGCTTTGGTGGCTTTGTCACTGTCATACCACACCAGCGATGCACGATGGCCTGGTAAGGGAAGCATGGCAATCGGGCCGGTGGGGGTGAAGCACTGCCAGCTAATATCCTGTTGGGGGAGCTCGGTTTCCACGTTAATAATCATCGCCCGCTGATGGTAGTCGTAGCTACTAACGGTAATGCCAGCAAGTTCTCGTAGCGTCGAATGCGCGCCATCTGCGCCAACAATCAAACGGGCGCTTAAGGTTTTGCCATTATCTAACTCCAGCATGCGGCCGGTGCTGGCCGCCATGGTACTGAGCGGTGCGCACTGGGTATAGCAGGTCACGCTGGGAAGATTCTCTAAGCGCTGCCACAACGCATATTGCAGGGTGCGGTTTTCGATAAAAATACCGAAGTCGTCCATGCCGCTGTCCTGGGCAGAAAACAGCGAATGGCCGGAGCCATCCTGGTTGGCGACATCAATATGGCGAAACGGGCAGCTGCGCTCTTCGGGAAGCACGGTGCCGCTCGCTTTTACAAACGCCAGCGAGCGGGCATTAAGTGAGGAGATACGCAGGTCATAATCGCCGCTAAGCGGGGTGGGGGCGCTGCCGCGTTCTACTAGCCCAACCGACATGCCGGTATGTCCTAAACGGGCCGCTAGCGCGGCACCCACCATGCCACCGCCGACAATGATAATCTCGTGATCCCACTGCATGAGACACTCCTTACGTTGAATAACGAGGGCATATTGCATACCCCTTTATTGTCATACAGTATCGGTTACTTGTCGCAGTGTTGCATAGGGTGATCCATTGACGCAGGCCGTGGAAATGACAGATAGCATCGCGCAGGCGGGGGAAGCGCTGGCGGAGTTTATTGAGCGCTACCCTAAACTGTGGGTGATTACTGGCGCGGGAGTAAGCACCGACAGCGGCATTCCTGATTACCGCGATGCCGACGGGCAGTGGAAGCGACCGCCACCGGTACAGCATGGCGATTTTATGGCCTCACTTGCCGTACGCCAGCGTTATTGGGCGCGGGCGCTGATCGGTTTCAAAGCTATGCGTGAAGCCCAAGTGAGCGGTGCGCATCGTGCACTAGCGGCGCTTGAAAGCATGGGCTACGTGGAACTGCTGGTGACACAGAACGTAGACCGTCTGCATCAGCGGGCGGGTTCCAGCAAGGTCATTGATCTGCATGGACGAGCAGACGTGGTGGCGTGCATGACATGCGGTTATCAACTCATGCGGCACGCCATGCACAGCGAAATGGCCAGGATGAACCCGCGTTTTGCAGCGCTAGATGCCCACCATGCGCCCGACGGCGATGCGGATTTAGAAACTGATTTTTCGACGTTTAAGGTGCTGGATTGCCCGCGCTGCCAAGGCATCTTAAAGCCCCAAGTTGTTTATTACGGCGATGTGGTGCCGCCAGCGCGGCGCTTGGCTGCTCAAGCAGGGCTGCAAAACGCCGATGCCGTGTTGGCTGTGGGCACCTCGTTGATGGTGTATTCAGGCTACCGCTTCTGCCGCGATGCCCACGCCATGGGTTTGCCAGTTGCCTCGCTATCGTTGGGCGTCACTCGCGCCGATGCGCTGTTGACCCATCAGTGGCGTGCGCCGTTAACGCCGGTGCTAGAGTACGCTGTCGGCTGTTTGCAGCAGCGTTTACTTGACTAAAGTGCTAGGGTATTAGGCAACGATTGTCACCAACAGCGGAGTCGCCCGTGCTGTCATTTGAACACCAGTTTGCAACGCTTCCCGAGCCACTGTGGATGGCCTGTCAGCCCACGCCAGTGAGCCGGCCCGCGCTGATTGTATTTAATGAGCGCCTGGCAGAAACGCTGGGAGTTAAGACAGGGCTGAAGAGTAAGCCTGATGATGCCACCCTTGCCCAGTGGTTTAGTGGCAATCAGCTGCCGCCGGGCGCAGAGCCACGGGCGCTGGGCTACGCTGGGCATCAGTTTGGTAACTTTGTACCGCAGTTGGGCGATGGCCGCGCATTGTTACTGGGGGAGGTCGTCGACCAGAACGGCATACGGCGCGATGTTCAGCTCAAGGGCAGCGGGCGCACGCCATTTTCCCGTGGTGGCGATGGTCGTTCGCCGCTGGGGCCGGTGCTGCGGGAGTATCTGGTCAGCGAATTTATGGCTGCAATGGGCGTACCCACCACCCGTGCGTTAGCCGCCGTTTCGACCGGCGAGCGAGTCGTGCGCCAACTGCCTGAGCCCGGCGCAGTCTTTACCCGTGTGGCAAGCAGTCATATTCGTGTGGGCACCTTTCAATTTGCTGCGGTACGCAGAGACGAAGCTGCCCTAAAAGCGTTGGCCGACTATGTGATTGAGCGTCACTATCCCGAAGCCGCTAGTGCAGACGATCCTTATTTAGCCTTGTTAGAGGCGGTGGTTGCTCGCCAAGCAGCGCTGGTGGCGCGGTGGATGAGCCTTGGGTTTATTCATGGCGTGATGAATACCGACAACTGCAGCATTGCCGGAGAAACCATTGATTACGGCCCCTGTGCCTTTATGGAGCAGTTTGACCCGCAAAAAGTCTACAGCTCGATTGATCAAGGCAAGCGCTATGCCTTTGATAACCAGCCCGCCATTGCTCAATGGAACCTAGCCCGCTTTGCCGAAACGCTGCTGCCGCTGATGCGCGAAGAGGGCGATACCGTCGTCGAGCAGGCCACCGATATCATCCGCCGCTTTGGGCCACTGTTTGATACCGAGCAGCGCCGCCTGCATGCGGATAAGCTCGGCCTTGCAGCAGACAGCGACCAAGCGGTAACGCTAATGGAGGAGCTGGAAAGCCAGATGCACCAGGGGCGGATGGATATGACCGCCACCTTTGATGCGCTGACACATTACGCCAGCACCTCAGGTGAAACGCATAAAGAAGCACTGCTGGCGCTGACCACCCAGCCCAATGAGTTGGCGGCATGGTTAGATAAGTGGCAAGCAACACAGGTTGCCAGCCAAGACAGCGAGCGCTTAGCTGCTATGCGGCGTGCTAATCCGGTTGTTATTCCCCGCAATCACCGCGTTCAGGAAGTTATTGATGCGGCTTACGAGGGCGATTTTGCGCCGTTTCACAGCTTACTTGCGGTGGTCACGCAGCCCTTTGATGAATCCGCAGAAGCACGCCGCCTTGCAGCCCCTGCAACGGAAAACGAGCAGGTACTAAGAACGTTTTGCGGTACGTAACCTCGGCTTTTCCTGTGGTAAACTGTGATTATTTACAGGTAAGGGCGGAGGCAAGGGCAACCTGTGCGCAAAATTATTCATTGCGACTGTGACTGCTTCTACGCAGCGGTTGAAATGCGCGACAACCCAGCGCTTAACGATGTGCCTATTGCGATAGGTGGCAGCGTTGAGCAGCGCGGGGTTGTCGCTACCTGTAACTACCCCGCCCGCGAATTTGGCATCCACTCGGCCATGCCCATGGCGCAGGCACTCAAACGCTGCCCACATTTGACCGTGATCCGCGGTGATATGGCCAAATACAAAGCGGTGGCGCGTCAAGTGTTTGCGATTTATCGCGATGTGACTGAACTGATTGAACCGCTCTCGCTAGATGAAGCCTTTTTAGACGTTACTGATGTTTCCCTGTGCAACGGCAGCGCCACTCGCATGGCCGAAGCGATTCGCCAACGGGTTAAACAGGAAGTAGGTATTACCGTCTCGGCAGGTGTCGCACCCAATAAGTTTCTTGCCAAAATTGCCAGCGACTGGCGCAAGCCCGATGGTCTGTTTGTGATCACGCCGAACGATATCGATGGCTTTGTGCAGCAACTGCCGGTCAAGAAAATCCACGGCGTAGGGCCGCGCACGGCTGAAAAACTGGCGGGGTTGGGTATTCAAACTTGTGCGGATTTACGGGCTCGTCCGCTCACTGAGCTGGTCGAACAGTTTGGCCGCTTTGGGCATCGGCTGTTCGAGCTTAGCTTTGGGCGCGACGAGCGGCCAGTGAAAACTCATCGTGAGCGGAAATCGATCAGCACCGAGCAAACTTACTCCCAGGACTTACCCACCCTGGAAGCCTGTCGCCAACAGTTACCCGATCTTCTCAACGACTTAGAGCAGCGCTATGCCAGACTAGACCCCGCGCCTGGCGTGCGTGGCGTCATGGTCAAGGTCAAATTCAACGACTTTACCCAAACCACGGTTGAACACGCCGACCCTGCACCTAGCCTGGATCAATTCGAATCCCTGTTAACTATTGGTTGGGCGCGAGGGGAGAGGCCCGTTCGGCTATTAGGCGTGGGCTATCGTTTGGCAGAAGAAGCCACCGTTCAGCAACTCTCGCTGTTTTAATTAGCCTGTTAATACTTATGTCGATTGACGCTCATACAAAGGCGCGTTAAAACAGACGTATGATAGTTTGTCTACTTGCTAGCTAGTTAGCGTGGGTGCTACTGCCACGCTGCTTTCCTGTCTTCCTACCTTGCGAGCTAACCATGTCTGCCCATGCCACCCAACGCCCTCGTTTAGTGTTTGCCCATGCGAATGGCTTTCCTGGCTTAAGCTATCGCACGCTGCTGGAACCACTGGCAGAGTCGTTTGACCTCCATCCGCTAGATCGATTGGGGCATCACCCGGATTACCCGGTGAACCATAACTGGGGCAATTTAGTCGATGAACTGTTGAGCTACTTGCCGGTTACAGACACACCGTTATTGGGTGTTGGTCACTCGTTAGGCGGTACGCTGATGGCCATGGCGGCAGATAAACAGCCAGAACGCTTCTGCGGCGTCATTATGCTTGACCCGCCGTTGATGCTGGGGCCGGATGCCTGGGTGATGAAAGCGGCGAAGCGATTTGGTTTTATGGACCGCATCACCCCTGCTGGTAAAACCCAGGGGCGGCGCAGTGTGTGGCCTAGCCGAGAAGCCATGGCTGACTCGCTGCGCCGCCGTGGGTTATTTCGCCGCTTTACCCCAGAGGCATTGAACGACTACATTGAAGCAGGCACGCGCTTGCTGGATGACGGTAGCGCTGAGCTAACCTTCGACCCAGGTATTGAGGTAGAGATATTTCGCCATCTGCCAGATCATCTATCGGGATTGCCACGTCGCGTCGGTGTGCCGATCCACTTGGTGGCAGGGCAGGAGTCGCATTTACTCACCCCCACACGGGTCAAGCGGCTTCAGCGTCGTGGGTTAGCTACTAGCGAAGTTCCGGGTACTCACATGTTCCCTATGGAGCATCCTGATGAGACACGGGCGGCTATATTGGCGGCCTGGCAGAGCTTTTCACAGGGAGCCAGTAAGCGCGCATAAAGCGTATAAGGAGGCAGGATGTATCTTTCCGTACAACTAAGCTATTACCCGCTGGCCGATGATTTTAAGCCAGTGGTGAAAGAGGTGGTAAAACGTTTGGAAGCGACAGGATTAGAAGTTCACCCTAATCGAATGAGTACCCAGGTGTTCGGAGAGTTCGATGCGGTGATGACCGCTTTAAGCGATGTGATGAAGTGGTCGTTCGAGACTCACGGCAAAGCGGTCTTTACGGCTAATTTCCTCGAAGGCGACCGACGTCCGCGTTAAAGCAACGCCGCCCGATTAGATCGGGCGGCATTTTTTAACAGCTACCTGCACTTAACCGGCCATGACGCTGGGCAACCATAGGGCTATTTGTGGCCAGATACTGACAAGCAGTGCGGCTACACACATGAGCAGGAAAAACGGTAGCGAAGCCCATGCCACGCGGCTGATACTTTCGCCTGTCAGGCTTTGCAGCACAAAGAGATTGAAACCGACGGGCGGCGTAATTTGTCCAAGCTCAATCATGATAATCAGGAAGATACCGAACCAGATGGGGTCAAACCCCGCTAGCAAGACAATCGGCAGCGTGATTGGCAGGCTCATCACGGTAATCGAAATGCCATCCAGGAACAGCCCCAGCACGATATAGAAAATGGCCAGGGCAAACAGCAGCACCATGGGGCTGAAGTCCTGCTCGGCAATCCATCCGGCCAACTCACGCGGTAGATGCAGATACCCCATCGCCGTGGATAAAAGCGTGGCCGTGATGAGAAGGCTACAGACCATGATCGACGTTATTAGCGTTCCACGAAATGCATCAACAAACAGCCTGATGTTTAACTGTCTTTCAAACCCTAATAGCAGCAAAGTGGCGCCGACACCCACTGCTGCCGCTTCTGAAGGCGTTGCAATACCGCTATAGATTGACCCAATCACGATGGAGATCAGCACCAATATGGGCAGCAGCAATACAAAGGACTGCCAGATCGTCTGGTCAGATATCACACTCTTCGGTGCCAATGATGGCGCCATCCATGATCTGAAGCCGATATAGCAGCTGTATAGAAAGGCTATCAAAAGCCCGGGCACCACTCCCGCCATAAACAGCTGACTGATGGATACTTCGGCCTGAACACCATAGACGATCATCACAATCGATGGCGGTATCAATAGACCCAGGCTACCGGCGCCCGCCAGTGAGCCAATGGATAGGTTTCTGTCGTAGCCTCTCTGTTTCAGCTCTTGCGTGGTAATTTTACCAATCGTAGCGGTTGTCGCCGCACTTGATCCGCTTACCGCCGCAAACAGGGTGCAGCCCAAAACGTTGGTATGCAGAATTCCGCCGGGCAAGTGGCTGGTAATCGGCACCAGACCCTTAAACAGGCGCTCAGAGATATTGGAGCGAAATATCAATTCTCCCATGAGAATAAACAGGGGAATCGCAGATAACTCCCAGCTATTGCTAGCTCGGTATAAAATTCGCGATAAAATCAGGCCAATGCGGTCTGCACTGAAATCTCCAAACAGCCAGAGAGAGCCAATGGAAACTGCCAGCATGGCGGCAAAAATCCATGTCCCCATGGTCAGTAAGAAAAGCAGCAGAAACGCAACGCCGATAGCCGTCCAAAAAATGTCCATGAGTCACTTCCCATCAGTTAAATCTTATTCAGCTACAGGCAAGTACTGAGAGCGCAGCATCAGTATTTTCAAGGCTCTGACAAGAAGCGAAAAAGAGATCAGCCACATGCCAATCAGTATGGCGCCTTCAGGTATCCAGATAGGCGTTTCCGCGAGTGTTTCACTGACCACACCGCGGCTAAAGCTTCGCTGAACATTCTGAAACCAGAACGTAGATATCCATAAAAAGCAGCTGGCAGTTAATAGGCTACTGAAAAACTCAAGCGGCCATCGCCTATTCACCGGGATCCGCTCAAGTAACAGGGAAACTCTGATAAGCCCCCCTTTTTCAAGTACATAAGGAAGGCCCAGAAAAGACATGGTGGCGACTGCATAGCCAATATACTCATCCAGGATATAGGTGGAGTGGCCAAAGAACCTCAGTGTTATCTCCAGCAGAATATGCCCCAGCATATAAACAATCAGCACGATAGCAATCACTGCACCGATCCTATTAAGCAGCATGGAGATACGCTCCATGCCCTTTAGCAATATCATTGTTCGCCTCTGAACTCAGTCAAAATTGACTGACCCACATCACCGGTGTTTTCAAGCCAGTTCTCAACAACGCTGGTGGATGCTTCAGAGAGGGCATTCAGTAAATCAGCTGAGACGGGATCACTGATGGCTACGTCATGCTCGCCAAGCGTTTGGTAGTTTTCTTCGGTACGTATCTCAACCGCCGCCCAGTTATGCTGGTCGGTCAGGTTGGCTGCTTCAAGAAGGGCTTGTTGCTGTTCAGCGCTCAATGAATCAAATACGGCCTTGTTCATATGGACCATATTAAGCGGAATGGCATATTGAACCGCTGAAAAATGATCTTGATGCTCCCAGAAGCTGCCGTTGGCGCCGGCTTCTGCCGAGGTTAATACCGCGCTGATGCCGCCGGTCGCCAACTGCGGCACCACATCGCCCCAGGACAGACTCACAGGGGAAGCTCCCACGTTGCGAAAGGTCTCCGTTCCATTGCGATCAAAGGTACGGATTTTCAAATTTTCAAGATCGCTCTGATTGGCTATTGCTGTTTTTGACCAGATACCGCTGGGTGGCCAGGGAGATGCATAGAGTAATATTTGATCATTATCTTCAAATACCTCTTCATAGTAGGGTTTAGCTATTTCATATAGGCGCCGTGCATCTTCAATGTCTTCTACAATAAACGGTAAGGAAGAGAGCAGAAAAATAGAATCGATTCCGCTCATGGTGCCCGATAATGTATCGGCTATATCAACGGCTCCATCGGCGACAGCATAAAAGTGGTCACCTGAGTTAAAACCTAATGCTCCCCCCGTATGCAGCGTAATACCTATATCGCCATCTGTTAGCTCTTTTACTTTATCAATAAAGTAAGCATCTCCCTGAGCATGTATTGACGTAGCGTTATATTCATTAGAAAAATCCATATTGATTGACTGTGCATAGGAGTAGCCGCTAACCAGCAACATACCTAACACCATGGACGCTTTACTGACCGGTTTAAAACTGCTGTTTTTCATAGTAGTTTTAGGAATCATGCAATCTTCCCCACTGTTTATTATTGAAGATATTTCTTAAACTACAGTCATTGACCAGCCAACTACTTCCAATAGCGACGAGAAGGGACTGAATAGCGACAGGGCGGTTGAAATTGGTCTGGGAGGGGGGGCTTTGGCTTGTGCTGGTGCCTTGCACTGGTTCTAGCACTGGTTCTAGCACTACGTATACAAGAAATAGTCAAACGCCGCCCGATTGGGCGGCGTCAATGTTGGCGCTAGTAACTGCTAAACCAGCGATTCCAAACAAGATTCGATAATATCCAGCCCTTCGTTGAGGACGCTGTCTTCAATCGTGACGGGCATCAAGAAGCGAATCGTATTGCCGTACATGCCGCAGGAGAGCAGGATCAAGCCTTCCTCACGGGCTTTCTTACACAGCGCCGCGGCAAGTTCTGGAGTGGGCGTGCGATCCGTTTTGTTCGAGACCAGCTCAAATGCCGCCATAGCGCCCATGTTGCGCACATGGTCAATGCAGTCGAACTTGGTCTGCCACTCGCCAAAACGAGCCGCTAGCTTTTCACCCAGCGCTCGGCTTTTCTCAAGAATGTTTTCCTCTTCGAATACTTCCATCACGGCCAGTGCCGCGGCGCAGGCGGTAGGGCTACCGGTATAGGTGCCGCCCAGAGAGTTAGGGCCTGAGGCGTCCATGACCTTATCGGTGCCGACAATCGCAGAGATTGGCATGCCGTCAGCCATACTTTTCGCCATGGTCATGATGTCCGGCTCAACGCCGCTGTGCTCAATGGCGAACATTTTGCCGGTTCGGCCAAAGCCAGACTGCACTTCGTCGATGATCATCAGCATGCCATGCTCATCGCAAATTTCGCGGATCTTCTCCAGGAAGCTTTTAGATGCAGGATAGAAACCGCCTTCGCCAAGCACCGGCTCCAAGACAATCGCGGCAGTGTCTTTTGGGTTGGCGTCGGTTTTCAGGGTCATTTTCAGACCACGAAGGGCTTCGTCTTCGCTGACACCGTGGTAGGGCACCGGATAAGGCGCGCGGAATACCGTGCCTGGCATCGGGCCAAAATCGCTTTGATACGGGGCTACTTTGCCGTTCATGGCCATGGTGTAGAACGTTCGGCCGTGATAACCGCCGTCAAAACAAATGACGTTAGAGCGGCCGGTGGCAGCGCGGGCAATTTTAACGGCATTTTCCAACGCTTCTGCACCGGAGTTAGCCAGCATTACTTTGGCGTGGCCGCGAACCGGTACGAGGTGGCTAAGTTTTTCAGCAACTTTTACATAGCCTTCATAAGGCATCACTGTTTGGCAGGTGTGCATGACCTTATCCAGCTGGGCTTTCACCGCAGCAACCACTTTAGGATGGCGATGCCCTACGTTCAAAACGCCAATACCACCTGCGAAGTCGATAAAGCGATTGCCGTCGGCGTCCCAGATCTCAGCATTCTCAGCGCGATCCGCAAAAGCAGTGGCGGGGCTGGCGGCGCCCGCGGCGACATACTTCTGCTTCAGTTCGTTTAGCTCGGCGTTGCTCATGGCTCAACTCCTCTGTGTAGTGAGTACTACCTCAGCATAGTGCGCAGAAAACGTTAACACATGTATGGCAACGCAATAATAGTTGAGCAGCGTTATCGCTCACTTTGTAAGATAAGGCGTTATTCAGTGCTAAATAATGCCTGCTTGTTGCAAAGCGTGGCGCTGTTCGCTGGTAATGCCAAGCTCGTCAAGCACCTGCTGCGTGTGCTCACCCAGTGAGGGTGGGGGAGTCTGAGCGCTGATGGACTCGCCGTTGATACGGATAGGATTTGCGACTAAGTCGACGTGACCGGCTTGGCTGTGGGGAAGCGTTTGCTTCAAGCCACGTGCTTTGACATGGGGGTCGTCGAAGACGCGATCCAAGGTGTTGATTGGTCCGCTAGGCACACCGGCAGCTTCAAAGGCAGCCAGCCATTCATCAGTTTTCTGCGTTAGTAATACGGCTTCCAGTAGAGGAGCCAATACAGTGCGGTACTGCACCCGTGCGCCGTTGGTGGCGAACCGTGGGTCCAGCGGCAACGTTGGTTGATCGATCACTTGGCAGAAACGCTTAAACTGCTCGTCATTACCGACGGCCACAATCATATGGCCATCAGCAGTGGCAAATGCTTGGTAGGGAACGATATTGGGATGTGCATTCCCCAGCCGCTGAGGTACTTGACCGGAGGTTAAGTAGTTGAGCGCCTGGTTCGCCAGTACGCCCACCTGAACGTCCATCAATGCCATATCAATATGACATCCGACGTTGCTATCGCGGCGCTGGTAAAGCGCTGCCAGCACGGCATTGGCGGCATACAGGCCAGTGAAAATATCGGTAAAGGCAACGCCGATTTTGACGGGGCCACCGCCGGGCTCATGATCAGGCTTGCCGGTTAGGCTCATAATGCCGCCCATTGCCTGAATCATGAAGTCGTAACCGGCGCGGTGTGCGTAAGGGCTTTCCTGGCCAAAGCCGGTGATTGAACAGTAGATAAGCCGAGGATTCAGTGTTTTCAGGCTCTCATAGTCCAGACCGTACTTTTTCAAACCGCCCACTTTGAAGTTTTCAAGTAACACATCGGAGGTGGCGACGAGCTGTTTAATCAATGCCTGGCCTTCAGGCTTGGCCATATCGACGGTGACCGAGCGCTTGCCTCGGTTGGCGCAGAGATAGTAGGCCGACTCTGAACTGCCAGAGAGCCATGGAGGGCCCCAGTGGCGAGTATCATCGCCGCTGACGGGGCGCTCTACCTTGATCACATCAGCCCCCATGTCTGCGAGCATTTGCCCGCACCACGGGCCAGCCAGTACACGTGAAATATCGAGTACTTTGATGCCTGCTAGTGGCTTGGCTGCTGTGCTCATTAGGTGCCTCACTTGTCGCTATTTAGAAAAATGCCTGAATACCGGTCTGGGCACGACCCAAGATTAAGGCGTGTACATCGTGAGTGCCTTCGTAGGTGTTTACCGATTCCAAATTCACCATATGACGAATAACGCCGTACTCATCGGAAACGCCGTTGCCGCCGTGCATGTCGCGAGACTGGCGAGCGATATCTAGCGCTTTACCGCAGTTATTGCGTTTGATGAGTGAGACCATCTCCGGTGCCCAATTGCCGCTATCCATCAGGCGACCTACCTGTAGCGCAGCCTGTAAGCCCAGGGTGATCTCGGTTTGCATGTCTGCGAGTTTCTTCTGGATCAACTGATTTGCAGCCAGCGGGCGGCCAAACTGTTTGCGGTCTAAGGTGTATTGGCGTGCGGCATGCCAACAGAACTCAGCGGTGCCCATGACGCCCCAGGCAATGCCATAACGCGCTTTATTCAAGCAACCGAAAGGACCTTTTAAACCGCTAACGTTAGGCAATAGGTTTTCTTCAGGGACAAAGGCATTGTCCAGTACGATTTCACCGGTGATGGAGGCGCGAAGCGACACCTTGCCTTCAATTTTGGGGGTGCTGAAGCCTTCGGTACCGCGCTCAACAATAAAGCCTTTGATTTGATTGTCGTGGGCGGCGGACTTTGCCCAAACCACCGCAATATCGGCAATCGGGCTGTTGGTAATCCACATTTTGGCACCGGTTAAGCGGTAGCCGCCGTCAACTTTTTCTGCCCGAGTGATCATTGAACCAGGGTCTGAGCCATGGTCAGGTTCGGTTAAACCAAAACAGCCGACCATTTCTCCGCTGGCGAGCTTAGGTAAATATTTATGCTTCTGCTCTTCAGAGCCATAGGCTTCAATCGGATACATCACCAGTGATGACTGCACGCTCATCGCTGAGCGGTAGCCTGAATCAACGCGCTCTACTTCGCGGGCAATGAGTCCGTAGGCCACATGATTCACGCCGGAGCCGCCATATTCAGGGGCGACGGTTGCACCCAGCAGGCCAAGCTCACCCATCTCGCTCATGATCTCACGATCAAAGCGCTCTTCACGAAAAGCACTCAGCACGCGTGGCTGCAGGTTTTCCTGGCAGTAGTCGTGAGCTGCATCACGAATTTGGCGCTCTTCATCGGTGAGTTGGTGTTCGAGCAGCAGCGGGTCGTCCCAATTGAAGCGGGTCATGGCGTGAACTCCTACATAGTCATTTTGATACGGCTCAATGTATCGTCGTTTTATTAAAATATCTACATTTTAAAATAAAGAATTTAATTGATCCCTCGCTCCTTGAGAACACGGGTAATAATCGGGACAGGCGTCATTAAGTGATCACGCATGAGGTTAGCCGCTTGTTCTGTATCACGAGCCAGGATGACGTCTACCAAGGCGGCATGCTCTTGTCTTTTGATTTCAAGTGCCTGGGGAGACATCACCGTTTCCTGCAGCCACAGGTGGCGGTAGCGTTCAACCTGATCAAACAGCGTGTCGCGCATCTGCAACAGGTGTGGAGAGTTGCAGCCGCTAGCAATGGCGGTATGAAATGCCTTATGGCGCAAATCCCAACCATCCAACAGCTCATCGGGGGAGCTTACCTCGGTCACTTTAGCTAGCCGATGAGCGGTGGCGAGGACGTTGGCTTCCCAGTCGTCGTCACCGCGCTCAATGGCCAGGCGCAAAATCAGGCCTTCTAACTGCGCGCGTGCGTCGTAAATATCGTTCAGCTCGGCCAGCGACATGGGGGCAACGCGATAGCCACGTTGGCTAATCGCAATCACCAAACGGTCGGCAACTAGTTGGGAAAGCGCTTCGCGTAGAGGACCGGTACTGGCGCCGTAATACTCCTTGAGGCGGCTCATTAAAAGCTTCTCTTCAGGTGCATAACGGCCGCGAATGATGTCGTGCTTCAGGGCGCGATAGGCACTGATGGCTAGGTTCGGGCGCGGCGCATCGTGCTCCATGATATCTCCTTAGGCCAACGTTGGGCGTGGCGATCTGCATTAACTAATCGCTATTATCAATAAATTTTAGACATTTGGCACAGGTAACGACATTTATACGGACGCCATCGGCGAATAGCGTTGCATTAGCATCTCACGCTAAAGCCGTGCTAACGTCATTGCACCGCGTTTGCTTGCCGTTTACGGTAACCAGAGGCTGGGACTTCACACCTCCTTATCGTCAACCATACTTATAAGTCCAAACAGGACGGAGGAACCGCTTATGCGAACTCTAAAATATACAGTGGCAGCATCCATGTTGGCTGTTGCACTTCCAGCCAGTGCGCAACAGCTTTCAATCGCGACCGGCGGTACCGGCGGGGTTTATTATCCGATCGGCGGTGGCTTCGCTGAAATGATTAATAACCATATTGAAGGCGCTCAGGCGACTGCTGAGGTTACTGGTGCCTCAGTTGAAAATATGGGGCTGATTATGCGTGGCGACGCCGATTTGGCGCTAGCGCTGGCCGACACGGTTTATCAGGCTTATAACGGCAGCGGCGACTTTGACGGCCGTCAGATTGAAAACACTCGTGCACTGGCCTCTGTTTACCCGAATGCGGTGCAGTTGGTGACGCTGGCTGAGTCGGATATCGAGACCATCGCTGATCTGGCCGGGAAGCGTGTTTCCGTGGGTGCACCAGGCAGTGGCACCGAGCTAAATGCGCGTGCCGTTTTGGAAGCCAACGGCATTAGTTATGAAGATTTTACCCCTCAGCGACTCAATTTTAACGAAACCGCAGATGCCATTCGTGATGGCGATATCGACGCCGGTTTCTGGAGCGTTGGGCCCCCCACCAGTTCTATTCTTAACCTTGCCGCTACCCGTGATATCCGCTTAATTGGCCTCTCCGATGAAGAAGTGGCCAACGCACAGGAAGCGGAGGCGGTGTTCGCGCCCTACGAGCTGGCAGCGGGTATGTATGACGGTATGGATGAGTCTGTTCAGACCATCGGTATTCCCAACGTATTAGTGGTGAATTCTGATATGGACGAAGAACTCGCTTACCAGCTAACTCAGCTACTATTTGAAAACACTGATGAGCTGATTGCTGTTCACCCTGCCGCCAACGACACTACCATTGAGTTCACTATGAACTCTACGCCTGTGCCGTTGCACCCGGGGGCGATTCGCTACTTTGAAGAAGTAGGAGCGGATATTCCTGATCGTCTGCGCCCTTAACGGTTAAAGGTCTTGCCATAAGACATTGCCATAAGGATATTGCCATGCAGTGGCAGCAACGACTGATGGCGCTACTTTTTGCATGTCTACCGTTCGCCGAAGTGGGGGCTTCCCCCGCTTCGGTGAATGCGTCTATGCGTTTAGCTGTAGTGACTGAACAAGGCGGTGTTCTTGTGGATGCGCTGGTGCCTTCAGAAGGCCGCTGGTGTATCCAGTGGCGACATTCTGTTGAGCACTTTACGGTACTGGATTGTTATCGTAACGCGGCAGGCGTTATGCAACTTGAGCGTAGTCATCAACCAGACTTTGCCGCAGGGCTTGGTCATATCTTTGGCCGTGGTGAGCAGGTCTCAGATGGTGAGGGCGGTTATTGGATTAATGCTATTAATGAGCCCGTAGCAAATAACCGTTATGCATTAAGAGTCGGTTCTTCTGCCGTCAATCACCAAGTGGTGTGGCCGAATGGTGAGCATTCACCGGTGAGTTTAAGTGAGTACGCAGCCGGGCAACGTGTGATTATCCAATTATTATCACCTAGCACCGCTCCGCGTGAATAAAAACGATAGTAGTTAACGCTTCCGAGGACGTTCATGAACGAATCCACTCCACCGCCGGTTGTGATGCCCGGCGCGAATGCGATGCAGCCCCGCATGGTTCTGTGGTGTATCACCGTGGTTGCGGTGGGGCTTTCACTCTTCCAGCTCTATTCTGCTGGTATCCAGCCCCTTGGGCTTTTCTATCAACGCAGTATTCACTTAGCGTTGATTATGTTGCTGGCATTTTTGATGTTTCCTGTGTTTGGGCCAACGCGCAAACGTGGAGTGCTGGGGTGGGGCATTGATCTAATTTTCTTTGCTGGGGCTTTGACTACCGGTGGCTATCTGGTGCTCTTTTTGGATGAGATTATCAATCGAGCCGGCTTCTGGAGTGACACCGATATTTTAGTGGCCTGTATTGCGACGGTTACCGTGTTGGAAGCAAGTCGTCGAGCCGTTGGGTTTGGCATGACGGTGATCGGCCTGCTTGCCATTATCTACGCATTTTCAGGGCCTAGGGGTGAACTGCCATGGCTAGGCGAATGGATGCCCGGCATTTTAGAGCATCGAGGCTATACCTTGGAGCGCGTCGCAGGGCAGCTCTATTTAGGGCAAGAAGGCATCTTTGGTCTGCCTTTGGGTGTTGCGGCGACCTACATCTTTATATTCGTACTCTTTGGTGCCTTTTTGGAAAGCACTGGCGCTGGCAAGTTTTTTATTGATATGGCCTATGCGGCCACTGGCCGCCAGCGGGGCGGCCCCGCGAAAGCTGCCGTGCTGGCTTCAGCCGGTATGGGCTCTATTTCGGGTAGTGCGATTGCCAACGTGGTGACCACCGGGGCATTTACCATTCCGCTGATGAAAAAGCTGGGCTATCAGCCAAAACAGGCGGGAGGAATAGAAGCAGCCGCCTCTACCGGTGGGCAAATTATGCCGCCTTTAATGGGGGCGGGGGCGTTTTTAATTGCGGAATATACCAACACGCCCTATTTGGAAATCGTTAAAGTCAGCATTCTGCCGGCGATTATGTACTTTGCAACGGTGTATCTATTTGTCCATATCATTGCATTGAAGCAGGGAATGCAGGGATTGGCGAAAAGCGAGTTGCCGCAAATGCGCCAAGTCATGAAAGATGGCTGGCACTTCCTGCTTCCTCTAGCGGTGCTAGTGTGGCTGCTAGCGATGAGTATGTCGCCAATGCGCGTGGGGTATTACGCCGTTGTCACGATCATCGCTGTGGCGGTTCTTCGCTATGCGCTTTGGTACTTCTTTATTGCTCCCAAGCAAGGTCAGCCGGTCACCATGAGCCGCACCAAAGGTGTGGTGTGGGCGGGGCTCGTTAAGTTGGTTCAGGGGTTGGAGCTGGGGGCGCGGAATGCCGTTGCGGTTTCTATGGCTTGTGCCGTGGCCGGGATTATTGTCGGCGTTGTGGGCCTGACAGGGCTAGGATTGAAGTTTTCCTCAATGATGCTGGCTTTTTCTGGCGGCAACCTAGTGTTGGCGTTGGTGATGGTGCTGCTGGCAAGCTTGATTTTGGGGATGGGACTGCCGGTTACCGCGAGCTATATTGTCTTGATTGTGCTGGTGGGCCCAGCGTTGACCGCTGAATTTGGAGTGCCGCTACTGATTGCTCACTTAGTGGTGTTCTGGTACTCCCAAGATTCCAATGTGACACCGCCTATCGCTCTGGCCGGTTTTGCGGGGGCCGCAATTGCAGGCAGTAAACCCATGGAGACTGGCTTCCAAGCCTGGAAATTTGCCAAAGGTCTCTATTTAATTCCGCTATTTATGGTGTTTAATCCAGAAATCATTGTCGGTGGCCCCGTGCCAGTGGTGGTTTGGAATGCGTTGATTGCTATTCTGGCGCTGTGTGCATTTGCTGCCGCGCTTGAAGGTTATCTGTTTACCAAGATGTCTTGGTTACCGCGTTTGGCGATTGGCGCTGCTATTTTCGGGGTTTTCTACCCAAATCTGCTAACGGAAATTGCGGGTGTGGTGGTGATGATTGCCGCGATTGGTGCCAACTGGTTTGCCAGCAAGCGAGAACGTCTGCCGATGGACGGCTAATCGTAGGGCGTTAATGTACGCCATAAAAAAAGCCCGGAGACCATTAGGTCTCCGGGCTTTTGCTTTGTGCAGGTACGGCTTAGAAAATGGACTCTGCGGTACCAGACCCCTGCGAGCCACTAGCTTCTTCCAGTTCACGACTAATGCGACGTTGCTGGTAGCCGGGAAGATGGTCACGGTGGAAGAGCTCAGAAATGCCCCCTGACTGACCATCCGCCAAGCGGTATCCGGTGGAGGGGTCTACCCGTGCGCTAACAACAGTATCCGGGCGTTCGGGGATCGCTGATGGGGTGCCTTCTAGTGCATCGCCCATAAAGTCAACCCAGATAGGTAGTGCTGCGTTAGAGCCATATTCAGCGGTGGACTCATTGCTATCTTTTCCTACCCATACTGTGGTCACTAAGTCGCTGTTAAAGCCTGCGAACCAGGCATCACGCTGGTTATTGGTGGTACCCGTTTTGCCGACGATATCGTCGCGGTTCAGGCTAAGAGCACCACGACCGGTGCCAGACGTAATGACGTCACGCAGCATGTCGCGCAGAATATAGACAGCAGCAGGGTCAGCGACCCGAGCAGCTACTGGGTACTCCTTGCCGTCGATTTCAACTGTTTCCTGCCCCTCAGCGCAGCTAGGGCAGGCAACCTGAGGCGTTGCTTCATCCACAAGTTCCTCATCATCGTTACGCGTGACGCGTTCAATAAACCATGGCGCGACCTGAAAACCACCGTTGGCAAGAACGGAATACGCGTTGGTCATTTCCAGGGGCGTTAAACTGGCGCTGCCCAAGGCGAGTGACAGCCCGCGTGGTAGGCGGTCGGGGGAGAAGCCAAATCCTTCTAGGTAGCGAATAGTATGGTCCAATCCCGTAGCTTGAAGCACACGGATGGTGACCAAGTTACGCGAACGAGCAAGCGCTGTTCGCAAGCGCATCGGGCCTAGGAAATCACGGCTTGAATTGACTGGGCGCCATAATGAATTACTACCGTCATCTAGTACGACGGGGGAATCATTGACCACGCTTGCTGCGTTCATACCGCCATCTTCTAGGGCAGCAAGATAGATGAACGGTTTAAAGATGGAGCCGGATTGACGCTGGGCCTGGATGGCACGGTTGAACTTACTGGCATTAAAATCAAACCCGCCTTGTAAGGCTAAAATAGCGCCAGTGCGTGGATCTTGTGCAACCAAGGAACCTTCGGCGTCGGGGCGCTGCGACAAGCGTAGCGATCCATCTTCGTTTTCAATCACGCGGACTAAGTCGCCGCGAACAGCAATTTGATCTGCGCTACTTGGTTCGGCACCACGACTGCGTGGGCTCAAATAGGGGCGTGCCCAGTTTAGGCCGCTCCAGGCAATCGTTTGCAGTTCGCCACCGCGAGTAAGTACCTGCATTTCACGGCCACTGCTCTCAACCACAATCGCAGGCTGAAGCAGGCCATAGTTGGGCGTGCGCTCTAATACCTGCAGCCAGTTGCTGACGTCACCATCGACACCCTCAACTTGTGTTTGGCTACGCTCAGCTGCTTGGCGAGCGGTTTGACGAATTTCCGGTGATTCTGAAAGTTCCTCTTCAAGCCCTTGAGTAGCGGTTTGCTCTTGAGCTTCTACCAAGCTGGCTGCGATATCTTGCTGTTCTGAGCCTCGCCAGCCATGGCGAAGGTCGTAAGCCAGCAGGCCATTTGCTAATGCTTGGTGAGCATAGGGCTGCATTTCGCTATCAATCGTGGTGTAAATTCGGTAGCCACCGGTATACGCCTTATCTCCAAATCGTTCGATAGCATATTGGCGAGCCATTTCTGAAACATAAGCCGCGTCTACTTCGGTTTGGGTGTAGTGCCGGCGGGCTGTCACCGGCTCCTGCACAGCCGCTAGATAAGCATCATTATCAATATGTCCTAGCTCGCGCATGCGGAACAGAATCCAGTTGCGGCGAATAAGCGAGCGTTCTGAATTAGCCAGTGGGTTAAAGGCTGAGGGTGCTTTAGGCAGTCCCGCGATCATTGCCGTTTGAGCCAGCGTTAATTCAGCCAATGGCTTGTCATAATAAGTTTCTGATGCGGCTGCGATGCCATAGGCGCGATGACCGAGAAATATCTTGTTGACGTAGAGCTCGAAGATTTCATCTTTATCAAGAATCTGCTCCATTTGTAGGGCAAGCAGAATCTCGCGAATTTTCCGCGTGAATGTCTGGTCAAGCGTCAACATATAGTTACGCGCAACCTGCATGGTAATGGTCGAGCCGCCAGACTGAATGGAGCCGCCACTCTGGATCAGTTCAACCGCCGCCCTGGCGATACCACGAGGATCAACGCCTGCATGATCAAAGTAACTGGCATCTTCCGCTGCGATCAGTGCGTTGATCATATCCTGTGGGATATCAGCGAAGTCGACGGGCATACGGCGCTCTTCGCCAAATTCACCAATGAGTTTGCCATCATTGGTGAAGATGCGAAGCGGTGTATGTAGCTCGAAATCTTGCAGCTGGCGCACATCAGGCAGGCCAGGGGAAAAATAGATAGCGGCGCCCACCACTGCCAACACGGTGGCGCCAATGAGCGCAACGATTAGCGAAAAAAGTGACAGGATGAGGGTTCGAAAAAACGTCATGAACAGAGTGCACCCGTGAAAAGGAGAATAGACACGGTAACTAAACGACCGTATCACGCAATTGGCTGCCATTATAGGAAGGCGAGGCAGCAGTCACCAGTGTTGATATGCCGTAATGCCATTCGCGTGTGACTTCACTAAAAATCATGTAACCTCAAAATTCGCACGATAGGCAGGCGGGGCCGAACCCAGGATGCGTTTACTCAAGCCCGGTAAAGGGTTGATTGGAGTCGATATTACATCGGCGACTGTCAAGCTGTTAGAGCTCAAACAGTCTAACGATAACTACCAAGTAGACAGCTACGCTGTTCAACCGCTGCGAGAAGGTGCAGTTGTTGAGCGCCGCATCCGCGACATTAATGAAGTGGCGAGCGTGCTTCGGCGTACTGTCGAGCATGCAAAGCCCTTTACTCGTAAAGCAGCAGTGGCCGTCCCAGCGAGCGCTGCCATTACTAAAACGCTTACTTTTCCTGCTTCGTTAAGCGAAGAGGAGATCGAAGAGCGAATAACCGCCGAATCTGACCGCTATATTCCCTTTCCGTTCAGTGAGGTGGCGTTTGATTTTCAGTGTCTAGGTCCTGCTCCTTTCGATGAGAGCCAGCAAGAAGTTGTATTAGTAGCGTGTCGTCAGCAAGACGTGACTCTGCTTACCGAAACGCTAGAGCGTGCGGGGCTGGAGCCTGCCGCTGTCGATGTAGAGACGTTCGCTTTAGAGCGCGCATTGGCCGAGCTACGTAAGCAGTCAAACGTGGCAAACGACTCAACTGCTTGTGTGGGGCTATTCGACATCGGAGCCAATATGAGCGCCTTCCATGTCGTACGGGGTGGGCATATCGTTTATAGCCGTGATACAGCGTTTGGCGGACGCCAGCTAACAGATGCCATCCGCGAGTATTACAACATGAGCATAGAAGAGGCGGGCGTTGCTAAAAAGCGTGGTGGTCTACCTAGCGACTACCAAGAGAAAGTGCTCACGCCTTTTATAGAAACGGTGATACAGCAGGGGAGACGCTCGCTGCAGCTTTATTACACCGCGGGTCGTCAGCATGAGGTGCAACATACTGTACTCGCGGGTGGTTCTAGTGTCATTCCAGGCCTCGCTGAGCGTATTGCTGATGATAGCGGTATGTCGGTGAGTATCGCCAACCCATTGCAGCGTTTACGCATTAACAAACGACTCAGTGAAGAAGCGTTAAGAAACGCTGCCCCAGCGATGCTAACGGCGGGTGGGTTAGCGATGCGAGTTAGCCAATGAGCATTAATATTAATCTTTTACCCTGGCGTGAGGGGTGGCGAGAGAGACGGACGCGGCAATTTTACGGTGTTATGTTGTTTATGTTGCTGCTGGGCGTGGCGTGTGGCGTTGTGGTATTGCACGTATACCAACAGCAGTTAGCTGCCCAGCAGCAGCGCAATGCCCATATCTCTACTCGTATTGAGCAGTTAGACAATGAAATCGCTGATGTACAACGCTATCAGAGCGATATCGGGCGGTTGGAAGAGCAACTGGCGCTGTTCCACACGCTTAATAACGAACGCATGAGTACAGTGAGGCTGTTTAACGATATTGCTGCTAGCGTCGCAGATAGGGTTGTCTATCAGCGTCTGTCACGTAGCGGACAGCAAATCAGTCTTTCAGCGGTTGCCAGTAATGAACGTCAGGTCTCTGAGCAACTACGCCAAATTGCAGCTATACCAGGGTTAGGCGTACCGCTGTTTTCCGAGGTTGCTAGTGGCCAAGATGACAGTCGGCGTGTTTTCCAGTTTGAAGTAAGGCAGCTGTCTCCTGAAGAAGCCGTTTCCATGGAGGCGGCACCATGACGCCTATCCGTAAACGCATAAAAAATGATTGGCTGCGTCTGCGAAGCGTTGAATGGCAATCGTTGGATATCAAAGAAGCAGGCGAATGGCCCTGGCTGCTTAAAGCCATGATAGCGGTACTTGTTTTTTTAGTTGCCCTATTAGTTATCAACGGGTGGCTGGTGGGGGAGGCTCGCGATTTGCTTGCAGCAGAGCAGCGTCAAGAGGAGCGTCTGCTGGTCGAGTATCGACGCAAGGCGTCTGAAGCCGCTTTTCTGCCGGATATTCGCAATCAGTTGACTGCTCTTGAAAATCAAATGGTGCAGATGCAGGCGATGCTGCCTACCAGTGCAGAAATTCCTTCTTTATTAGATAGCATCAGTGAGGCCGCTATCGAAAATCGACTAACCATTGAAACTATCCGTTTGCGACCTACGGTGAGTAACACGCACTATATAGAGCACCCCTTAGATATACAGGTACGCGGTGATTACTATGCATTGGCACAATTTGTTTCGGATATTAGCGATTTGGCGAGAATTATTACCCAGCACGATTTAACACTAGCGCCTGTTGATCAGAATGGTGACATGCTACGCATGTCGCTGCTTGCACGCACTTACAGCGAAAAGGCTGCACCATGAAGCGTTTGGTAGGCCTGCTGTGTATTGCTGGCTTAGCTGGCTGCAGTGACCCTCAGCTGGGGCAGCTAGATCAAACTCTTGCAGAAATACGCCGTACTCCTGATGGGAAAGCGCCCGAGGTAGTGAAGGAATTGCCAACGTATCAGTCGCTTGATTATCGCTTTAGCGGTGCGCGCAGTCCCTTCTTAGCACCGGAGGGTATGCGCGAAAACGTATTGCAAGTGGAGCAGGCGGTGCGCGAGTTTGCCCCCGAACAGCAGCGCGCTCAAGAGCCTTTAGAGCGTTTTCAACTCCAGACGTTGCGCTTAGTGGGTACGCTACGTATGGGAGAGCAGCAAGTTGCATTGATTGAGCCTCCCGAGGGGGAGGTTGTTAGTGTTCGAGAAGGTGATTATTTAGGCACCAACCATGGCCTTATTAACCAGATTGAACCACAAGGAATCACTATTGTTGAACGTGTTTTTAGCCCTCAGCAAGGGTGGCAGCAACGCCAGGTAACGCTCACCCTTGAGGAATAGCTTGTTCACTCGCTATCAGATATGGATATCGCTTATGGCTGCTAAATGTTATCGAACGTTGCTGTTATTAATTGCGGTAGTGCCATCGGTCTGCATGGCATCAGTGCTTACTAATGTCGATGTGCGCCAAGCTCATGGCGGTGACGTTGAGCTAGTGCTGCAGTTCAGTGGCGGCGTTGCCCAGCTAAGTGGCTATCGATTAGATGCACCTCCTCGTCTAGCGCTGGATTTGGCAGATACACAAAGTGCGCTTGCTCAACGCCGTATCGGCGTCAGTAGTAGTGTTGTTGAACAAGTGACGGTGTTAGAGGGCAGTGGGCGGACGCGTCTCGTGGTTGATTCGAATGAATCCCTTGATTATACCGCTCGAGTCGTCGGTGAGCAGTTAAGAGTCACACTAGCATCAGGTAGTTCTGTGTCTATGCCGGCACCCCAAGCGACTAACGCTATCCAGACTTCCCCGTTCATCCAGGGACCGCGTGTTGAAAATATTGATTTCCGGCGTGGAGGTGATGGTGCAGGGCGTGTCGTGGTGACATTTGATCGTGCTGGTGTGGTCGCTAATGTGCGTGAAGGTAGTGAGGGCAGCATTATTGCGGAGCTGCGTAATGTGGCGCTGCCTGATGCGCTTAACCAGGTTTACGATGTCACTGATTTTGCGACGCCGGTTACCCGTATTACCCCTCATCTTGGACAGCGTGATGTGCGGCTGGAGCTACAAACGAACGGCCCCATCGCGATGGCTTCATCGCAAAGCGGGCGTACGTTGACGATTGAAGTGCAGCCGGTGAGTCAGGCTACACAACAGCAGCGAGAACAGCAGGGAATATCTTTCACCGGAGAGCGCTTAAGCCTGAACTTTCAAGATATTGAAGTGCGTGCAGTGCTGGCCACTCTGGCAGAGTTTACTGGCCTAAACCTAGTGGCCAGTGATAGCGTTGCCGGACGCATTACGCTTAACTTGAACGATGTTCCCTGGGATCAAGCGCTAGCGCTGATCTTACAAAGCCAAGGGCTGGCAAGTCGGGAGCAGGGTAATGTGATCGTAGTGGCGCCTGCCAGCGAGTTAGCGGCTCTTGAACGGCAAGAGATAGAAACACGCAACCAACGCCAAACGCTTGCGCCATTAGTCACTGAGTTCATTGAAATAAAGTACGCCCGTGCCGAAGATCTTGCCCAACTGTTGCGTGGTAGCGACGGCTTTGGGCTGTTAACCGACCGAGGGCGAGTTAGTATTGATCAGCGTACTAACACGTTACTGGTGCAAGATACGGCAGAGCAGGTACGCACTATTATCGGCACTTTAGACCGCTTGGATGTCGCCGTCCGTCAGGTGCAAATTGAGGCAAGAATTGTCATTGCCCGAGATACCGCGTCTCGGGAGCTAGGGATTAACTGGGGCGTGTCGAGTACCCGCGGCTTTTTAGAAAACGATGATGGTACGTTTTCTCGGCGTAACCTTAACCCTAACAATATTAGCCGTGCCCAGGGTGGCCTCGCAGTAGATCTAGGTTCGGCGGCGGCTGCCAACACGGGGTTTAGTTTTGGTTATCTATCAGGGGACGTGCTGCTAGATCTTGAGCTGCGAGCGCTGGAAAGTGAGGGCAAAAGCCAGACGATTTCTCAGCCCCGAGTGATCACAGCTAACCAACGAACAGCTATTATTCGTCAAGGTGAAGAGCGGGCTTTTCAGAGCGTAGATACAGAAGGGAATCCAGATACAGAGTTCAAGGAGGCCGAGCTTTCCTTGGAGGTAACGCCACAAATTACTCCGGATAACCGCATCATTATGAATTTGGTGATTAAAAACGATAGCTTCCGGGAAAGTGAGTTTGGTGGTGAACCGCCGATTGATACCAACCAGATAGAGACCCAAGTGCTGGTCGATAATGGGCAAACGGTAGTGTTAGGCGGTATTTTGACAACAGAGCAGTTGAGCCAAATAGCGAAAACACCGCTGCTAGGAGATATTCCTTGGCTTGGGCGGCTATTCCGCTATACCGAAGAGAGCAATGAAAAGGTAGAGTTATTGGTCTTTATTACTCCACGACTACTTGATGATGGTTTGGCGGTTCGCTGATGCAAGAGTTACCCAATATTTTTTTAATTGGCCCCATGGGGGCTGGCAAGAGCACGATAGGCCGCTTACTCGCGGCTGAGTTGTCGCGCTCGTTCTTTGACAGCGATCACGCCATACAAGACCGCTGTGGTGCGGATATCCCCTGGATTTTTGACGTTGAAGGTGAGCCTGGCTTTCGTCAGCGCGAAAGTCAGATGATTGACGAGCTCACTCAGTTATCTGGTGTGGTAGTGGCTACCGGCGGTGGCGCAGTGCTGCGCGAAGAGAATCGACGTGCTCTGCGTGAGCGAGGCGCCGTGGTTTATTTGCTGACCACCGTTGACCAGCAACTGAAGCGCACTGCTAAAGATCGAAATCGACCGCTATTACAGTGTGATAATCGCGAACAGGTGCTGAACGACATGTTCGCCACACGAGATCCGCTGTATCGAGCGACATCGGATATTACGGTGCGCACGGATCGGCGCAGCCCACGTGCGGTAGTCAACGAAATTCTGCGTCGTGTCCATCGCATGGTGGACCCTCTGGAAATTGCGCGGGCTCAAAGTAAAAAGGTATCACAATGACTGACATGACAAGTGCCCAGCGTACGCTAACTGTCGCATTGGGTGAGCGTAGCTACCCGATCCATATTGGTGTTGGGCTGCTAAAGCGCGCCAATATGCTGGAGCCGTATCTCGCGGGTCAGCAGGTGATGGTAGTCACCAATGAGACTATCGCACCGCTTTATTTAGAAACGCTTTGCGTCGGTCTGCCTGGTCATTTAGACATTCGCACGGTAGTGCTACCTGACGGGGAGCAGTATAAAACCATCGAGCAGGTAAGCCGGATTTGGGATGCGCTGTTAGAGGCGGGCTTTAATCGTCGCTGTACGCTGATTGCCTTAGGGGGCGGTGTGATTGGCGATATGGTCGGTTACGCAGCGGCAGCTTATCAACGTGGCGTTGCCTTTATTCAGGTGCCTACTACGTTATTATCCCAGGTAGACTCTTCGGTGGGTGGGAAGACCGGTGTTAATCACCCGCTGGGTAAAAATATGATTGGTGCTTTTTGGCAACCAAAAGCCGTCATCGTGGATATCGACACTTTGGCCACACTGCCTAGCCGGGAGCTTTCCGCAGGCCTGGCAGAAGTGATCAAGTACGGATTAATCCGTGATGAGCGCTTCCTAAGCTGGTTGGAAGAGCATATGCAGGCGCTACGTAGTGTTGAGCCTGCGGTGATTGCCGAAGCGATTGCTCAAAGTTGTCAGATTAAAGCCGACATTGTGGCGGATGACGAAACTGAGCAGGGCGTTCGCGCGTTGTTGAACCTAGGGCACACGTTCGGTCATGCGATTGAAGCTCATCAAGGTTATGGCAACTGGTTGCACGGTGAGGCCGTGGGCGCAGGCATGGCGATGGCAGCAACGCTTTCGCATCAGCTTGGCTGGATAGATAGCAATGCACTCGCGCGTGCTAAGGCAGTTGTTGAAAGCGCTGGGCTACCACTAGCCGCGCCTGCCGGAATGTCGGCAGATGACTTTTTAGCCCGCATGAAGCTAGATAAGAAGAATATTGATACTCGGCTACGTTTGGTGCTGCTCAATGCCCTGGGCGACGCCTGCGTCAGTGACGCCACGCCGCCTGATATGCTGCGCGTGCTACTTCATCACTATCCGCGCGACTAAATGCCTAGGCGTATTGGCTATAAACAATCAAAAGCCAGTACTGTTTATTAGTACTGATAGACCGTATTGCTGATCAGTTTTAACAAACAAGGCCGCACAGAAAACCCACCATCGCGTGGGTTTTTTGTTGTCTGGCCGTTAAGTGATGATTGTTCTGTATGTAATCCGCATGCCTTATGCGCTATCGGCATGGGGTTTTTGAGCAGATTGATACTAAAGTCTAATTACGTGTTTTTATCGTTTAAATATCGTTTAGCTGCTTTGCAAGTGGTTGAAGTTAATATATTTTTTTATTAAGCGTTAATGCAAATGCAAGATTTGACAAGGTTTTTTAGGGATTGGCGGGTTCTGGGTGATTGCGCTACACGCAGGCAAATCGCTATGCTGAGCGACCTTTTCTTGAAGCGGTGGAAGCGGGAAATGCCCTATTTTTAATGGGCAGTAAGAGGTCAAAAATAAGAAAAACCCGTTACGATAACATGAAAACGCTGCTAAATAAATACGCTGACTAGAGGCACGCCCATGAATAGAGGTCTTCACCAGCCTGGCGAGTTTCGCGATAACTGTGGCTTTGGCCTTATTGCCCATATGGAAGGGCAGGCCAGCCACGACTTGCTGAAAACTGCTATTGAATCACTTACCTGCATGACCCATCGCGGCGGTATTGCGGCAGACGGAAAAACCGGTGACGGTTGCGGCCTGCTGCTGAAAATGCCGGTGCAATTCATGCGCGCTGCCGCGAAGCAAGCGCTTGATGCGGAGCTTGGCGAGCGCTTTGCTGTAGGCGTCATCTTTTTGCCAGATGACGATGCACGTGCCGCTCATGCTAAAGAAACCCTTGAGCGCGAGCTAAGCAGCCGTGGTTTAGAGGTATTGGGCTGGCGCGAAGTGCCCACCGACTCTAGCGTATGTGGCCCAATGGCGCTGGACTGTCTGCCGCGAATTGAGCAGTTGTTTGTTCAGCCAGCTAGTAGTGGAAATTTAGGCAGTGATCGCTTCGATGTCGATCTGTTTATGGCGCGCCGTTATGCAGAGCAAGCGCTACGTAGCGATGAAGACTTTTATGTTGCTTCACTCTCTTCAGAAGTTGTTTCCTATAAAGGCTTAGTCATGCCGGAAGATTTGCCGGCATTCTACAAAGACCTGAATGATCCAAGTTTGGAAACCGCCATTTGCGTGTTCCACCAGCGTTTCTCTACCAACACTGCGCCGCGCTGGCCGCTGGCCCAGCCATTCCGCCTGCTGGCTCATAATGGCGAGATCAATACGATTGAAGCCAACCGCGGCTGGGCGAACTCCCGTAAAGCCAATTTTGTTAACGAGCGCTTGCCTGATATTGCTGAGCTTGACGAAATTGTTAATACCACCGGGTCAGACTCCTCAAGCATGGATAATATGCTGGAAGTGCTGCTGACTGGCGGTATGGAGCTACATCGTGCGGTGCGCATGATGGTGCCGCCTGCTTGGCAAAACGTTGAGACCATGGACGCCGAGTTACGCGCGTTCTATGAATACAACTCCATGCACATGGAGCCTTGGGATGGCCCGGCCGGTGTGGTAATGACCGACGGTCGCCAAGCCGTTTGTATGCTGGATCGCAACGGCCTTCGTCCCGCACGCTGGGTGATTACCAAGAATGGCTACATTACGCTAGCGTCTGAGATTGGCACTTATGGTTATCGCCCTGAGGATGTCGTCGCTAAGGGTCGCGTTGGCCCAGGCCAAATGCTGGCGGTAGACACTCAGACTGGCGAAGTGCTGCACACCCAGGATATCGATAACCGCCTGAAGTCAGCTTATCCGTATAAGCGCTGGCTCAAGCAAGAAGCCAATTACCTAGAGTCAGCGCTGACTGAGCTTGCGCGTTTCCAGACAATGGACACCGACGCACTAAATGTTCAGCAGAAAATGTTCCGGGTGAGCTTTGAAGAGCGTGATCAGGTGCTGCGCCCGCTGGCAGAAAGTGGCCAGGAGGCGGTTGGCTCGATGGGTGATGATACCCCCATGGCGGTGTTGTCTAGCCGTCCGCGTCTGCTAACTGATTTCTTCCGTCAAAAGTTTGCCCAGGTGACCAATCCGCCGATCGACCCTCTGCGTGAAGCGATTGTTATGTCGCTGGAGACCTGCTGTGGTGCGGAGCTGAACGTCTTTAAGGCAACGCCTGAGCATGCCCACCGTTTGATTTTGACAACACCCGTGCTGTCACCGCGTAAATTTACTGCGCTGGTCAGCCAGGATGATCCTGCCTTTGCTAGCCACACGCTGTCACTCGGCTACGACCCGGAGCACACCAGTCTGCAGCGGGCAGTCACCTTGCTTTGCCAGGAAGCTGAAGCGCAGGTAAAAGCGGGCAAGGTGATTCTGGTGTTGACCGATGCTGACCTTCCCAAAGGACAGTTGCCCATCCAGGCGGCTTTAGCGGTGGGAGCCGTTCACTCTCATCTTGGTCGTTTGGCGCTGCGGCCGAACGCCAACATTGTGGTGGAAACCGGCTTTGCAAGGGATGCCCACCAAATGGCCGTGTTGTTTGGCGTGGGCGCAACGGCTGTGTACCCGTGGCTTGCTTACCAAGTGATGGCGGATATGCATCGCACCGGTGAGCTAACGGGCAATCCAGCTGATGCTCGTGAGAATTACCGCAAAGGTCTGCAGAAAGGGTTGTTCAAAATTCTTTCGAAAATGGGTATTTCAACGTTAGCTTCATACCGTGGCTCTATGCTGTTCGAAGCGGTGGGGCTATCCGATGAGATTATGGATACCTGCTTTGTCGGCATGGCATCCCGCATTCAGGGCGCAGGCTTTGCTGAGCTGCAAATGCAGCAAGAGCTACTGGCGAAAGATGCCTGGATTGCCCGCAAAGGCATTTCTCAAGGCGGTATGCTGAAGTATGTTCATGGCTACGAGTATCACGCCTACAACCCCGATGTTGTGAAGTCGCTCCAGGCGGCGGTGCAAGAAGGCAGCTACGCAAAGTGGAAAAAATTTGCTCAGTTGGTCAACGAGCGTCCGGTTGCCACGATTCGTGACTTGCTTAAGCTCAAACCTGCTGCAACGCCCATTCCATTAGAGGATGTTGAGCCGATTGAGGCGCTGATTCCGCGCTTTGATAGTGCCGGGATGTCGCTAGGCGCGCTGTCTCCTGAAGCTCATGAGGCGTTGGCCCAAGCGATGAACGAGGCGGGCGGGCGCTCCAACTCCGGCGAGGGCGGTGAAGACCCTGCCCGCTATGGAACCATCCGTAGTTCGAAAATCAAGCAGATTGCTTCTGGCCGCTTCGGTGTTACTCCGGCCTATTTGGTCAATGCGGAAGTGCTGCAGATCAAAGTTGCCCAGGGTGCCAAGCCCGGTGAAGGTGGCCAGTTGCCAGGTGGTAAAGTGAACCAGTTGATTGCCCGGCTGCGCTACGCGGTGCCAGGTGTGACGCTGATTTCACCGCCGCCACACCACGATATCTACTCGATTGAAGACTTGGCGCAGCTGATTTTCGATCTCAAACAAGTCAATCCAGATGCCCAGGTTTCCGTGAAATTGGTCTCTGAGCCAGGCATTGGCACCATTGCCACTGGTGTGGCGAAGGCCTATGCAGACCTGATCACTGTGTCTGGTTACGACGGTGGTACCGCGGCAAGCCCGTTGACCTCTATCAAGCACGCGGGCTCTCCTTGGGAGCTTGGGTTACCTGAAGTGCACCAAGCGCTGCGTATTAACGGCCTGCGCGATAAGATTCGCCTGCAGACTGATGGTGGTCTCAAAACGGGGCTTGATGTCGTTAAAGCGGCGATTTTGGGGGCTGAAAGCTTTGGCTTTGGTACGGCGCCGATGGTGGCGTTGGGCTGTAAGTTCCTGCGTATATGCCACCTGAATAACTGCGCCACCGGCGTAGCAACGCAAGATGACTTCCTGCGTGGTGAGCACTTCCGCGGCACTGTCGATATGGTGAAAAACTACTTCCGCTTTATTGCTGAAGAAGTGCGTGAACTGATGGCGATGTTAGGGGTGCGTCAGCTGACAGATCTGATTGGCCGCACCGATCTGCTTGAAGTATTGGAAGGCAACACGGCTGCTCAGCGTAAATTGGATCTAGCGCCACTGCTTTCGAATGATTTTGTGCCTGCAGATGCACCGCAGTTCTGTAAGGTGAGTCGTAATGTGCCCCATGACCCGGGTGCTAAGAACCAGGAAGTGTTGGCAGTACTGAAAGAGGCCATTGAAAGCCAATCTGGAGGTGAGTTTGACTTCACTATTACTAACTGTGACCGCAGCGTAGGTGCATTGAGCTCTGGCGCGATTGCCAAACGCTACGGTGAAGATGGTTTGGAATCTGCTCCGGTCACTGCGCGCTTTACCGGGGTGGCTGGACAAAGCTTCGGGGTGTGGAACGCCCGTGGCTTAAACCTCTATCTCGAGGGCGATGCCAACGACTACGTGGGCAAAGGCATGAACGGCGGCAGCATTGTGATTGTGCCGCCCAAGGTTAGTCAGTTTGAAAGCCACAAAACCGCCATTATCGGTAACACCTGCCTGTATGGTGCGACGGGCGGCACGCTGTTTGCCGCAGGTACTGCGGGTGAGCGTTTTGCCGTGCGTAACTCTGGGGCTACTGCTGTGATTGAAGGCGCAGGTGACCACTGTTGTGAATACATGACCGGTGGCTTGGTCTGCGTACTGGGTGAAACGGGCGTTAACTTTGGCGCGGGCATGACCGGTGGTTTTGCTTACGTTCTGGATGAAGACCGTACCTTTGTGGACAAGTACAACCACGAGCTGGTCGAAATCCACCGGGTCAATACCGAAGCGATGGAAGCGTATCGCCGTCATTTGCGTGAAATGATTGAAGCCTACGTTGCGGCGACAGGCTCCGCTCGGGGCGCGGCGATTCTGGAAGACTTCGGCGACTACGCGCGTCACTTCTGGCTAGTGAAGCCAAAAGCGGCAAGCTTGGGTAGTTTGCTGAATCAATCTCGGCGTCAGCCGGAATAACCCGCCAGGGCCTACGCTTCGAGGAGAGAAATCATGGCTAACCGTTTAAATAACGATTTCCAGTTTGTAGATGTGGGTCGTCAAGACCCACAGAAAAAAGCCGCACACACACGGTCCAAAGAGTTCGCTGAAATTTACGAGCCCTTTAAGCCTACCGATGCGGCGAGCCAGGCGCATCGTTGCCTGCACTGCGGCAATCCGTACTGCGAGTGGAAGTGCCCAGTACATAACTACATTCCCAACTGGCTTCAGCTAGTGGTGGAAGGCAATATTATTGAAGCAGCCGAGCTTTCACACAAAACCAATTCGCTGCCGGAAGTGTGTGGCCGCGTGTGCCCGCAAGATCGTTTGTGTGAGGGCGACTGTACGCTGAACGATGGCTTTGGTGCGGTTACTATTGGGTCGATAGAGAAGTACATTACCGACACCGCGTTTGCGATGGGCTGGCGTCCGGATATGTCTAAGGTGGAGTGGACCGATAAGAAGGTCGCCATCGTAGGTGCAGGGCCTGCGGGGCTTGGTTGCGCTGATATTTTGGCACGTAATGGCGTCAAGCCCGTCGTGTTTGATAAGTATCCCGAGATTGGCGGTCTGCTTACCTTCGGTATTCCAGAATTTAAACTGGAAAAGAACGTGATGGAGCGTCGGCGCGCCGTCTTTGAAGAGATGGGCGTCGAGTTTCGTCTGAATACCGAAATTGGTACCGACATCGAATTCGATACGCTACTGCAGGAGTACGATGCTGTTTTCCTGGGGATGGGCACTTACAAGTACATGGAAGGTGGCTTCCCCGGCGAAGATTTACCTGGTGTGTATAAAGCACTCGATTTCCTGATCGCCAACGTTAATCGTCGCTTAGGCTTTGAAAAGGATCCTAACGATTTTATCTCGATGGAAGGTAAGCGTGTGGTGGTGCTTGGCGGTGGTGATACGGCGATGGATTGTAATCGGACCTCGATTCGCCAGCACGCCGACAGCGTGATCTGCGCTTACCGCCGTGATGAAGAAAACATGCCCGGTTCCCGCCGTGAAGTGGCTAATGCGCGAGAAGAGGACGTTGAGTTTCTGTTCAACCGCCAGCCGGTTGCGGTGGTGGGTGAAGAGCAGGTCGAAGGGGTTAAGGTCGTGCGTACTCGTTTGGGTGAGCCCGATGAAAATGGCCGTCGACGTCCTGAAGTTGTGCCTGGGTCTGAAGAAATTATTGCCGCCGACGCAGTCGTAGTAGCTTTCGGCTTCCAGGCAAGCCCGGCGCCGTGGTTCGATAGCGCCAACATCCAGGTCGATGAGCGTGATCGCGTAAAAGCGCCAGAGCATGGCCAGTACGCCTACCAAACCAGCAATGAGAAAATTTTTGCTGGTGGCGATATGGTGCGCGGCTCTGACCTGGTGGTCACCGCGATTTACGAAGGCCGCCAAGCTGCTGAGGGGATTTTGGATTACCTAGGCGTTTAGTTTTGATAGTGAGGGGCGTCTTCGCCCCTCTGCCACCTGCAGTTCAAATTGAGCCTTTAGGCGTACTCTGCTATTCTGTCATCCCATCCTGGTGTGGCTTTCTGTTACGCCTTTTGATCACGTTTCGACAGGTTTTCCATGACACGATATATCTTCGTGACCGGCGGCGTTGTGTCCTCTCTTGGCAAGGGCATCGCGTCGGCCTCGCTGGCGGCGATTCTAGAGGCCCGCGGCCTTAAGGTCACCATGCTCAAGCTCGACCCCTACATCAACGTGGACCCGGGCACCATGAGTCCTTTCCAGCACGGCGAGGTGTTCGTCACCGAAGATGGCGCCGAGACGGACTTGGATTTAGGGCACTACGAGCGCTTTATTCGCACCAAAATGACCCAAGGGAACAACTTCACGACGGGGCGCGTGTACGAAAATGTACTGCGCAAAGAGCGCCGTGGTGATTACTTGGGCGGTACCGTTCAGGTCATCCCGCATATTACCGATGAAATCAAGCAGCGCGTCTATGCTGGCGGTGAAGGCTTTGATGTGGCGCTGGTAGAAATCGGTGGCACGGTGGGTGATATCGAATCACTGCCGTTCTTAGAGTCTATTCGTCAGATTCGTAGTGAGCTTGGCGCTAGTCGGGCGATTTACATGCACCTTACGCTGGTGCCGTATATCAAGACGGCAGGCGAGACCAAGACCAAGCCGACTCAGCACAGCGTCAAAGAGCTACGCTCGATTGGTATCCAGCCGGATATTTTGATTTGCCGTAGCGAAGTAGAGCTCGAAGAGAGCGAGCGCCGTAAAATCGCCCTGTTCACTAACGTGGAAGAGCGTGCCGTTGTACCGTTACAGGATGCCGATACTATTTATCGGATTCCGTTGATGCTTCATGAGCACGGCCTGGATGACATTGTTTGCGATAAGCTGCGTCTGGAAGCAGAGCCTGCCGACCTTTCCGAATGGGTCAAGGTGCTTGATTCCAAGTTGAATCCGCTGAAGTCGGTAAGCATTGCCATGGTCGGTAAATACATGGAGCTGCTGGACGCCTATAAGTCGCTCAACGAAGCGCTTATTCACGCAGGCATTCAAGGGCGTATTAAGGTCAATGTCGACTATATCGACTCCGAAGATATCGAGCGTCACGGTACCGAGCGGTTAGCTGGCAAAGATGCCATCCTGGTACCTGGCGGCTTTGGCGAGCGCGGTGTGGAAGGCAAAATTCTTACCGCTCAGTTCGCGCGTGAAAACAACATTCCCTACCTGGGTATTTGTTTGGGCATGCAGGTCGCGGTCATCGAATTTGCCCGCAACGTGGCTGGCTGGGAAGATGCTAACTCTACCGAGTTTACCCACGACACCAAGCACCCCGTGGTGGGCCTGATTACCGAGTGGATTAACGCTGAAGGTAAGATCGAGCTGCGTGACGCCGCGTCTGACTTAGGCGGCACCATGCGCCTAGGCGGTCAGGTCTGTCATTTGAAATCCGGAAGCAAAGCTCGCGAAGCCTACGGTGCTGATGAGATTGTCGAGCGTCATCGCCACCGCTTTGAAGTCAATAACCAGTTTATTGATGAGTTAGAGCAGGCAGGTCTGGTTATTTCTGGCAAGAGCGTCGATCAGTCCTTGGTAGAAGTCGTCGAGCTGGCTGACCACCCTTGGTACGTGGCGTGTCAATTCCATCCGGAGTTTACCTCGACACCACGTGACGGACACCCGCTGTTCTCTGGGTTTGTTAATGCTGCCTTAGAGCACAAAACGGCACGTACGCGTGCTCATACAACGACTCAGGAATAAGAGGGAGAGCGAATAACATGGCTTCGACTTCTCAATCATCCTTTCCAGAGCGTCATATTAACGTTGCCGGCCTAACCGCCGGCAATTCTTTGCCGCTAATGTTATTGGGCGGCATGAATGTGCTGGAGTCAGCGTCGCTTGCTGATGAAGTGGCGCAGGCTTACGTTAATGTGACGCAAAAGCTCGGGATGCCTTATGTCTTTAAGGCAAGCTTTGATAAAGCGAACCGTAGTTCTATCCACTCTTATCGTGGGCCTGGGATAGAAAAAGGTTTGCAGATCCTAGCGGATATTAAAGCGCGCTATGGTGTGCCCATCATTACCGACGTTCATGAGCCTTGGCAGGCAGAGCCTGCGGCAGAAGTCGCTGACATAATTCAGTTGCCAGCGTTTCTTGCCCGCCAGACCGATCTAGTGGTGGCGATGGCTAACACCGGCGCGGCGATTAATATCAAAAAACCGCAGTTTCTAGCACCTCACGAAATGCGCCATATCCTCACTAAGTTTCAGGAAGCCGGTAACGACCGTTTGATGCTATGCGAGCGTGGTACCAGCTTCGGCTACAACAACCTAGTGGTGGATATGCTGGGCGTTGGCGATATGAAACAGACCGGTTACCCGGTGTTTTTCGATGTCACCCATGCCTTGCAGCGCCCAGGTGGCCGTGCGGACAGTGCCGATGGCCGTCGAGCCCAAGTGGCAGAGTTGGCTCGTGCGGGTGTGGCCGTTGGTTTGGCGGGGATCTTCCTGGAAGCCCACCCTGACCCAGATAATGCTAAGTGCGATGGACCCTGCGCACTGCCATTAGATCAATTAGAGCCATTTTTGACTCAGCTTTCGCAGCTAGATGCCTTGGTGAAGGGGTTTACGCCTTTGACCATCCGTTAACCGCGACGGCAAATATGGTATACATTGGACCCACAATCATCCATTAGACTGACAACCAAAGGACACTGTTATGACCAAAATTGTTGAAATCAGCGCACTAGAAGTGCTCGATTCCCGCGGAAACCCGACCGTTCAGGCCATGGTTCGCCTGGAGAGTGGCGCCGTAGGTGAAGCATGTGCGCCAAGCGGTGCTTCTACAGGCTCCCGCGAAGCGCTCGAGCTGCGCGATGGCGACAAGACACGCTACCTTGGCAAAGGCGTTTTAAAAGCCGTTGAGGCCGTGAATGGCAAAATCAGTGCTGCGTTGTTGGGAATGGATGCGCGTGATCAGCGTGGGCTGGACGACGCAATGCTAGCCCTGGATGGCACTGAAAATAAGGCGAATCTGGGTGCGAACGCCATTCTGGCGGTGTCGCTGGCTGCCGCTAAAGCCGCTGCCAACGCTAAAGGTGTGCCGCTATATGCGCACATTGCCGAGCTTTATGGCCAGCCGGGGCAGTACAGCATGCCGGTACCGATGATGAACATTCTTAACGGTGGTGAGCACGCCGATAATAACGTTGATATCCAGGAATTCATGGTACAGCCAGTAGGCGCGGCAAACTTCCGTGAAGGCCTACGCATGGGTGCGGAAATTTTCCACGCGCTAAAAAAAGTACTGTCTGCTAAAGGTCTTTCTACGTCCGTGGGTGATGAAGGCGGCTTTGCTCCTAACTTGGCATCTAACGCAGATGCCCTGGCGATCATTAAGCAAGCTGTTGCTGATGCCGGTTACGCACTGGGTACAGACGTTACCTTGGCGCTAGACTGCGCGTCTTCCGAGTTCTACAAAGATGGCCAGTACAACCTTTCCGGCGAAGGTAAAAGCTACGATGCCGAAGGGTTTGCCGATTACCTGGCGGGCCTCTGTGCGGACTATCCGATCGTTTCCATCGAAGATGGTATGGATGAATCAGACTGGGCGGGCTGGAAAGCACTGACTGACAAGCTAGGCGACAAAGTACAGCTGGTTGGCGACGATTTGTTTGTTACCAATACCAAGATTCTTAAGCGTGGTATCGACGAGCAAATTGGTAATTCGATTCTGATCAAATTCAACCAGATTGGCTCGCTGTCTGAAACGCTGGATGCGATCAAAATGGCCCAGGACGCTGGTTTTACCGCGGTTATTTCACACCGTAGTGGTGAAACTGAAGATACCACGATTGCCGATTTGGCCGTGGGCACTTGTGCAGGCCAAATTAAAACGGGCTCTCTGTGTCGTTCCGACCGCGTCGCGAAATATAACCGCCTGCTCGTCATCGAAGCGGAGTTGGGCGATGTGGCTTACCCTGGCTTGAAAGCCATTAAAGGGCAGTAAGCGCAAATGGGCGTCGGCGTGTAAGAGATGTCTCAAGATTTTGTAAGAGATATCTTACAAATGCCGGCGCTAATCGCTTAATTGCTTTTTTGTTTTAGTTTATGTTTTTGATTTTTATGAGTTTTTGATAACGGGCGAGCCGCAGTGGCTCGCCCGTTGCCGTTTTGGTCTGCTTGAGTTGTGATGGCTTTCTGCCACAATGCATTCAGGACAGGGGAGGCAAGGATGCTTCAGGCAGGATGCAACGGGATGCAGGTCAGATACGCTAGGTGACACAGTGATGTGGGTTCTGGCAAGGATGTTATCTGAGGAGTTTGACACAGGGAGTGGTCAGAGGAAGTGCTTGGAGCGGGCGGCCTACGGGCCGCCTTTTTTTGTATGCCCAGCCCGTGGCACACAAAAAAACCAGCGCGAACGCTGGTCTGAAAATGCGTGGCTTCTAAGATTAGCGTTCGAGCTTCTCCAGCTTACCTGTTTTGCCATCCCACTCTTCTGCATCGGGCAGCGGATCTTTTTTCTCGGCAATATTCGGCCATACATCGGCTAATTCAGCATTAATTTCTATAAACTGCTCTTGGCCATCCGGTAGCTCATCTTCTGAGAAGATAGCTTCTGCGGGGCACTCCGGTTCACACAGGGCGCAGTCAATACACTCGTCTGGGTGAATGACCAGGAAGTTGGGGCCTTCGTAGAAGCAGTCGACCGGGCAGACTTCAACACAGTCGGTGTATTTGCACTGGATGCAGTTCTCGGTAACGACAAACGTCATCTTGCTATCCCTCTTGCGGGACCGGGAGCTTCCCGGTCGTGGTCAATAGTTAATGGTTATAAATCGGCCGTTTCTTATAAGATAAAACAGTATGGGCGACATTCTAGTGGTGCCCTTACGCGGCGGCAAGCGCTCATGGCTTTCCTTTCATACCATTACAGTAGCTCTCGCCACTGATATAGCAGCGCTAGCGCTTCGCGGGGTGTTAAATCGTCTACATCGGCCTTGCCTAACGCTTCCACCACCGGGTGCGGTGCGCTGGCGAACAAGTCGTTTTGTTGCGGTGCTGTAGAAGCGCCGCTTGGGCGCTGCAACTCATCCACATCGCGCTGCTCGAGGGCCATTAGTTTTTCACGGGCTCTGCGTATCACATGGTTGGGAACACCTGCCAACTGGGCTACCTGTAAGCCATAGCTCTGACTCGCAGGACCCGCTTCGATACGGTGCATAAACACGATGCTGTCGCCGTGCTCGGTGGCTGTTAGGTGAATATTTGCCACACCCTCGGCTTGTTCCGGCAGTGCGGTCATTTCAAAATAGTGCGTGGCAAATAGGGTGAGTGCCTTTGCTTCGGCTAGGTATTCAGCACTTGCCCAGGCCAGTGAAAGGCCGTCAAAAGTGCTGGTACCACGGCCAATCTCATCCATTAACACCAAGCTATGTTCGGTAGCATTGTGCAAAATATTAGCGGTTTCGGTCATTTCTACCATAAATGTAGAGCGACCACCCGCTAGATCATCTGACGAGCCTATGCGGGTAAAAATACGATCTACAGGGCCTATTTCAGCGCTATCGGCGGGTACGAAGCTGCCGCTATGCGCCAACAGCGCGATGAGCGCGGTCTGGCGCATATAGGTTGATTTACCGCCCATGTTGGGGCCGGTGATAATCAGCATGTGCTGATCAGGTGTTAGCGTGACATCGTTGGGCACAAACGGTGTATCGCTGACATGTTCGACCACGGGGTGCCGTCCAGCGGTAATTCTAAGGCCAGTGGCATCCCGTAGCTGGGGCCTTACCCAATTGAGTGCCTCAGCACGCTCGGCAAAGGCGCAGAGTACGTCAAGTTCAGCCAATGCCCGCGAGGTGTTTTGCAGTGCGTGAAGCGCCGCGTTGAGCTCACCCATCAGGCGTTCGTAGAGCCACTTCTCACGCGTGAGGGCTCTGGACTTGGCCGAGAGTGCTTTATCTTCAAACTCTTTAAGTTCTGGAATAATAAAGCGTTCAGCATTTTTTAGCGTTTGACGACGGATGTAGTCGGCGGGCGCCTGCTGAGCCTGAGAGCGAGGTAGTTCAATAAAGTAGCCATGAACCCGGTTATAGCCGACTTTTAAATTGGCCAGGCCAGTGCGTTCGCGCTCGCGCAGCTCCAACTGCACTAAGTACTCACCGGCATTCTCAGCCATGCCACGGTGCTCATCTAGCTCGGCGTCAAAGCCGTTCGCAATCACGCCGCCATCGCGAATGACTACCGGAGGATTCTCAACCAACGCGCGAGTTAAGGTATCGGCTATTTCTGGGTAGGGGCGAATGTGAGGTTTAAGACCATCGATAGCGCTACCACTATCAATTTCGCTTAGCAATTGCTCAAGTGCGGGTAGCGTTACCAGGGCGTCGCGCAGGCGCGCCAAATCCCGAGGGCGCGCGCTATACAGTGCGACGCGGGCCAGGATGCGCTCGACGTCGCCTACATCACTCAACGTATCGCGTAGCGGTAGGTAAGCTGCTTCAATAGAGAGCAACGCCACGCCAGCGTGACGTCCTTCCACGACATTACGCTGGCGCAGCGGGCGGTTAAGCCAGCGCTTTAGTAATCGCGAACCCATCGCGGTGGTGCAGGTGTCTAACACGCTGGCCAGGGTGTTATCGCTGTTGCCGCCGAGATTAATATCAATTTCCAGATTGCGCCGACTGGCCGCGTCAATCACTACGGCATCATCGCGGTTTTCGACGCTAATGGCCGTTACGTGGGGCAGTCGTGAACGTTGGGTGTCTCGGGCATAATCGATTAGTACGCCCGCCGCGATGAGTGCGCTGGTTAAGTGCGCACAACCAAAGCCGCGTAAATCCTGGACTTCAAATTGATCGCACAGGCTGCGCGTGGCGCTGTCTAAGTCAAACAGCCACTCCCCTTGGCGTCTTAGGCTGCGCTTTTGTGACCATGCGTCGGGCAAGGTCAAGCTTTCGGGCACTAACAGTTCGGCAGGCGACAGGCGGGTTAGCTCTGCCTGCATCTCGGCTTCACTTTCTACTTCCAAGACATTGAAGCGCCCACTAGAAAGCTCCAGCCATGCAAGGCCCCAGCCATCTTTGCCGGGCGCAACAGCGACCAGCACGTTATCTCGGCGAGCATCCAGTAAGGCTTCATCGTGAAGCGTGCCAGGGGTGACAATGCGCACTACTTGTCGATCAACGGGGCCTTTGCTTGTGGCAGGGTCGCCGATTTGCTCGCAGATAGCGACGGATTCACCAGCTGACACCAAACGGGCTAAATAGCCTTCAGCGCTATGGTAGGGCACGCCTGCCATAGGAATAGGTTTACCGCCTGATTGGCCGCGCTGGGTAAGGGTGATATCCAGCAGCATTGCGGCGCGCTTGGCATCATCGAAAAATAGCTCGTAAAAATCCCCCATCCGGTAAAACAGAAGTACCTCTGGGTGATCGCGTTTGATCTTAAGATATTGCGCCATCATTGGCGTATGAGCGGGGCTGGCCTGTGACATGGGCGTCCTGGTTGAGCGTTGCGCAAGCAGTCTCAGCTTGCGGCATGTTCTTTGGCAGTTACTTTAAACGACTTCTTTGGGCAATTTCTTTGAGCAATTTCTTTGAGAAAGTTAAACACGGTATTCTACGCTGAACTGAGGTCTCACATGAAGGAGTCACCATGGCACCTAGCGTTTCAAGCCTGAAGAATCTTGACCTATCACTGCTCGCTCAGCGGTTGGGAAGGCTGTGTCAGCAGCTTGGGGTTGAAGTTTCCACAGCAGAGTCCTGTACAGGCGGCGGTATCGCCAGCGCAATTACCTCTGTGGCAGGTAGCTCTGCGTATTTTACAGCAGGCTACGTAACCTACTCCAATGCTGCTAAAACGCGTATGTTGGATGTGCCCGAGACGCTTATCGAAGCCCATGGCGCGGTCAGCGAGCAAGTAGTTAATGCAATGGTTAAGGGGGCTTGCTTAGCAAGTGGGGCTGATTTAGCGGTTGCCGTCAGTGGGGTGGCGGGCCCTGATGGTGGCAGTCAAGAGAAGCCTGTTGGTACCGTATGGCTTTCCTGGGGCAGTGCAGAAAGCCAACAGGCAGCGTGTTTCCACTTTCACGGCGACCGACAGGCGGTACGCGAACAAGCCGTACGTGAAGCATTGGCAGGCCTAGTTGCGCGCTTGACGGCCCAGGCCAACGGCAGTGAAAAGAAATAAACATTAAATATGGTGCTGAGGATTTGTTTAGCCGCTAATCTTTGGCATACTACTGGCTAATTATACAGTTTGTAATGAGGAATTTCTGCATGGCTCAGGATGACAACCGCACCAAAGCGCTAAATGCTGCACTTAGCCAGATTGATCGCCAGTTTGGTAAGGGGACCGTTATGCGCCTTGGCGATGCACCGCGCGTAATAATGCCGTCTGTCTCCACCGGTTCATTGGGGCTTGATATTGCGCTTGGTATCGGCGGGTTGCCGTTTGGGCGCGTATGTGAAATTTATGGCCCAGAGTCATCAGGTAAAACGACTCTGACCCTGTCAGTCATTGCGCAGGCGCAAAAACAGGGCAAAGTATGTGCGTTCGTCGATGCAGAGCACGCTCTGGACCCAAGCTATGCAGAAAAGCTCGGGGTTAATCTAGACGACTTGCTGGTTTCCCAGCCTGATACCGGTGAGCAAGCGCTGGAAATTACCGACATGTTGGTACGGTCCGGCGGGGTAGATGTGATCGTGATCGACTCCGTGGCTGCATTAACGCCGCGTGCTGAAATCGAAGGCGAAATGGGCGACTCCCACGTTGGTCTTCAAGCACGCTTAATGTCTCAGGCATTGCGTAAAATTACCGGTAATATCAAAAACGCCAATTGTTTAGTGGTGTTTATCAACCAGATCCGCATGAAGATCGGCGTAATGTTCGGTTCGCCCGAAACCACGACCGGCGGTAATGCGCTTAAATTCTACGCCAGCGTACGCCTGGATATTCGGCGTACAGGCTCCGTAAAATCGGGTGATGAAGTTACTGGTAACGAAACCCGTGTGAAGGTAGTTAAAAACAAAGTGGCGCCGCCATTCCGCCAGGCTGAGTTCCAAATTCTCTACGGTAAGGGTATCTACCATGCGGGCGAGGTGATTGATCTGGGCGTCCAGTGCAGCTTGGTAGACAAGGCGGGCGCGTGGTACAGCTATAAAGGCAAAAAGATTGGTCAGGGCAAAGCCAATGCAGCTCAGTATTTAGAAGAGCACCCTGAAACCATGGAAGAGATTGAAGCGCAAATCCGAGCGCAACTGCTTGCTCCCCCGGATGTAAAAAAAGAAGAAGCTCCTGAGGCAGATGTTGCCGCTGAGAGCGATGATGATTTGCTGTAAGCCTCTTTATGATGCTGTTCTCTAAACCGTTGAGTAAACGCTATGTTTTCTTCCAGCGGTGAGTTAACGCCGCGTGAAGTAGCGATTCAAATGCTGTCTCGGCGCGAGTACTCTCGTGCTGAGCTAGCGCGCAAGTTGCAGCAAAAATCATTTCAGCCTGATGAGATTGATGTCTGTCTGAATAGCTTAGAAGAGCAGAACTTACAGTCCGATGAACGTTTTGCTGAAAGCTTTATACGTTCACGGATTCTTCGTGGGCAAGGGGTTATTCGCATTAAGGGCGAACTGCGCCTGCGGGGCGTAGATCAAGAAACGTCAACGACGGCTTTTGCCACAGTAGAAGAGCGCGAGGCCGTAGATTGGTTTGAGCTAGCTCGCGATACCTTGGCTCGGCGCTTTTCCTCGCCAGGTGATACTCCCAAAGAGCGTGCTAAACGCGAGCGTTTTCTCGCCACACGCGGCTTTAATTTTGAACAAATCCGCTACGCGTTGTCTTGCTTGTAACTTCCCTTATATAAGCCTTCTCCGGGTGTTTTTTCACCCTCTGTTTTAGTTCTGCCACTAACTGCGGCTTTAGTCGTTTGACAACTGCGTTATAATGCACCTTTTGCGACCCCAGCGGGTGGCGGCGATAGCGCCCTGGGGCATCATGCTTTCTTGTCACGGATACCCTATGAAAAGCGCAGAGATCAGACAGGCCTTTTTATCTTTTTTTGAAAAGCAGGGGCATACTATTGTGCCCACCAGCTCTCTAGTGCCGGGCAATGACCCGACGCTGCTCTTCACCAATGCAGGCATGGTGCCCTTCAAAGACGTTTTTCTTGGCCGTGACCCGCGACCCTATGTACGCGCCACGTCAGCCCAGCGCTGCGTGCGTGCTGGCGGTAAGCACAACGATCTAGATAACGTTGGCTACACGGCGCGTCACCACACGTTTTTTGAAATGCTGGGTAACTTCAGCTTTGGTGACTACTTTAAGCGTGATGCCATTCGCTTTGCCTGGACATTTCTGACGGAAACGTTGGGCCTGCCCAAAGAGAAGCTCTGGGTCACGGTGCATATCAGTGACGATGAAGCCGAGCGTATCTGGAAAGATGAGATTGGCATTGACCCTGAGCGTTTCTCAAAGCTTGATGAAGATAATTTCTGGCAAATGGGCGACACCGGTCCTTGTGGCCCCAGCTCTGAAATCTTTTTTGATCATGGTCCAGAAGTATGGGGTGGCCCGCCTGGCAGCCCTGAAGAAGATGGCGATCGCTACATCGAAATCTGGAACCTGGTGTTCATGCAGTTCGATCGTGATGCCGCTGGAACATTGAATCCGCTGCCTAAGCCTTCTATCGATACGGGAATGGGCTTGGAGCGGGTGGCTGCTGTAATGCAGGGCGTTCACTCCAACTACGAGATCGATCTGTTCCAAAACCTGCTGAAAGCTGCTGCTGAATCGACAGGCCATGGTGACACCACGACGCCTTCGTTACGCGTGATTGCCGACCATATTCGCTCTTGTGCCTTCTTGATTACAGACGGCGTTCTGCCTTCCAACGAAGGGCGCGGCTATGTGCTACGTCGGATTATTCGCCGGGCGATTCGCCATGGGCATAAACTGGGTGCTTCCGAGCCGTTTTTCCACAAGCTGGTAACCGCACTAGATGCTGAGATGGGCGACGCCTATCCTGAATTGCGTGAAGCGAGCGAACAAATTACCCGCGTGCTGCTTAAAGAAGAGGAGCAGTTTGCTCGCACGTTGGACCATGGCATGGGGCTGTTGAATGCGGCGCTTGAAGAGCTGCAGGGTGACATGCTACCTGGCGAAACCGTCTTTAAGCTTTACGATACCTACGGTTTCCCCTTCGACCTGACGGCGGATGTATGCCGTGAGCGTGAAGTCACACTGGATGAAGCCGGTTTTCAGCGCGAGCTAGAAGCGCAACGTGAACGTGCGCGGGCGGCCAGCCAGTTTGGCGCTGACTACAGCGCTGCTATTGACCTGGAGGGTGAAACCCAGTTTACAGGTTACGAACATCTGGCCGACCAAGCGACAGTTACTGCCATCGTGGATAGCGAAGGTAATGCGTTAGCGGCTCTGGAAGCTGGCCAGAAAGGCACTGTTGTACTGGACCGTACGCCATTCTATGGTGAATCGGGCGGCCAGGTGGGCGACACCGGTTACTTATATGTTGATGGCGGTCGCTTCCAGGTAACCGACACGCAGAAACAGAGTGGCCACCACCTTCACCAAGGCATTATGGTCGATGGCGCGTTGAGCGTCGGCGCTAACGTGCGAGGCGAGGTGGATGCCAGCTTGCGTAGCGCGACCATCCGTAATCACTCGGCGACTCACTTGCTGCATAAAGCACTGCGTATGGTGCTGGGTGATCATGTTCAGCAAAAAGGCTCACTGGTAAACGCAGAGCGCCTGCGCTTTGACTTTAGCCACTTCGAGCCGATGACCGCAGAGCAAATAGCGGAAGTAGAGCGGCTGGTAAATGAGCAGATCTTAGCGAATGCGCCGACCAAAACGGAGCAGATGAGCCTTGCAGAGGCGAAGGCAAAAGGGGCGGCCGCGCTATTTGAAGCTAAGTATGCCGATAACGTGCGGGTGCTGACCATTGGCGCTGATGACCTCTCTATCGAGCTGTGTGGTGGTACTCACGTGAACCGTAGTGGTGATATTGGTTGTTGCCATGTGGTGAGCGAAGTAGGTATCGCTTCTGGCGTGCGTCGTATTGAAGCGATTACCGGTGAAAATGCGCTGGCTTACTTCCGTGAGCAGGAAGCTCGTGTTCAGCGGCTTGGCGAACGACTGAAAACCAAGCCCGAGCAAGTGGAAGCTCGGGTTGAATCGCTGGTTGAGCGTAACCGCGCGCTGGAAAAAGAGCTTGAGCAACTTAAAGCGAAGCTGGCAAGCGCTGCGGGCAGTGACATGCTTAGCCAGGTGCAAGAGATCAACGGTGTTAAGTTACTGGTCACCCAGCTTGAGGGTGTTTCGGGTAAAGATTTACGTGGCGTACTTGATCAGTTGAAAAACAAGCTTGGCTCAGGCGTTATCCTGCTTGGGGTTGCGGATACCGCGGCAGGTAAGGTGAGCTTGATTGCTGGGGTTACCCAGGACTTAATCGGCCGCGTAAAAGCGGGTGAATTAGTCAATCATGTGGCTTCGCAGGTAGGTGGAAAGGGTGGTGGTCGCCCGGATATGGCTCAAGCGGGTGGAAGTTTACCCGATGCCTTGCCAGCAGCATTAAGCAGCGTGCCGGCTTGGCTGGAAAATACGCTTAGCTAATTACAAAGGCCGGTGGCACTATTTGCTACCGGCTTTTTGTTAAATAGCAATAACAATACTCACTCTCCATTCCCGAACCTATAGGAAAAAACGGCATATGGCATTATACGTACAGAAGTTCGGCGGCACCTCTGTGGGCTCTGTCGACCGTATCAAGGCCGTGGCGGAAAAGGTTAAAGGCTTTCGCGATCAAGGCCACCAAGTTGTAGTGGTGGTGTCCGCGATGAGCGGAGAGACCAACCGCCTGACGGATATGGCAAACGCAATCAATGATGACCCAGCGCCGCGTGAAATGGACATGCTGCTCTCAACGGGCGAGCAGGTGACCATTTCGCTGATGGCAATGGCGCTTCAGCAGATAGGTGTTTCTGCTACTTCTCATACGGGGGCTCAAGTCGGCATTCACACCGATAGCGCCCACACCAAAGCACGTATTCGGCGCATTGAAACCGATGACCTGAAAGCTGACCTTGATAAAGGCAAAGTGGTTGTGGTGGCTGGCTTCCAGGGTGTCGATGAAGACGGCAATATTACGACGCTTGGGCGTGGTGGTTCTGATACCACAGGTGTTGCGCTTGCTGCGGCGCTTGGTGCTGATGAGTGTCAGATATACACCGATGTTGATGGTGTTTACACCACAGACCCTCGCGTGTGTTCCAAGGCTCAGCGCCTTGAGAGCATTACCGTGGAAGAGATGCTTGAACTCGCAAGCCTGGGCTCCAAAGTTCTACAGATTCGCGCCGTCGAATTTGCGGGCAAGTACAACGTACCACTTCGCGTGCTGTCGAGCTTTGAAGATGGCCCCGGCACCCTAATTGTTGCAGACGCAGACCAAGACGAGGACGCTATGGAAGAACCGCTAATCTCCGGTATCGCTTTTACTAAAAACGAAGCTAAATTAACCCTGTTGAATACGCCTGATGTGCCAGGTGTCGCGTCGCGTATTCTTGGTCCTATCGCCGATGCCAATATCGAAGTCGATATGATTGTGCAAAACGTGGCGCCTGCTGGTGATTACACCGACTTCACCTTTACCGTTGCTAAAGGCGATTACAAAGCGACCAAGAAGTTACTTGAAGAGACAGTAATTCCTGACTTGGGTGGCGGCGAGCTACGTGGCGATGACAACATTGCCAAAGTATCGCTTGTGGGTGTTGGTATGCGCTCTCATGCCGGTGTTGCTTCTAAAATGTTCCGTGTTTTGGCCGACGAGAACGTCAATATCCGTATGGTTTCCACGTCTGAAATTAAAATTTCCGTCGTTATTGATGAAAAGCATATGGAGCTTGCGGTTAATGCCTTGCACAAAGCATTCGGTTTAGATAGGTCTGATATCGAATCTGAATAACAATTGCGCACTAAACCTTCTACGCTGAAGGATACTTGCTGCCGTGTGGTGGTGAGCTTTCTTTCAACGGGAGGTTAGGGTGTCATAGGAGCTTGAGCCATTGGTGGTGGCGGCACCCATACCGCATAATAGTGTGGTGCCGCTTTGAGCGGACACATCCCGTTGTATAAAAACGTCTGAGAAGGAGATCAGCCATGCTCATCCTAACCCGCCGTGTCGGCGAAACACTGATGATAGGTGATGAGATCACCGTTACAGTGTTAGGTGTGAAAGGTAATCAAGTACGTATTGGTGTTAACGCACCAAAAGACGTTGCGGTTCACCGTGAAGAGATTTACCAACGCATTCAGCGTGAACGCAACAGCGAAAGCGAATCTGAGTAAATGGTTGTCTGTGTTGCGTCTACTACAAGGCGTTTAAGCGGTAACTACGGAGCGGTGCGAAAAAAATTGGCGTAGGGCTGGACAGCAGTCGTCAAAATCGGTAATATTCGCGCCGTGCCGTTGAGGAGAGGTGGCCGAGTGGCTGAAGGCGCTCCCCTGCTAAGGGAGTATAGGGTTTATAGCCCTATCGAGGGTTCGAATCCCTCTCTCTCCGCCAACTGCATAAAGCAACATCAATTTGGATAAGCGCCCGTAGCTCAGCTGGATAGAGTACCTGACTACGAATCAGGGGGTCGGAGGTTCGAATCCTCCCGGGCGCGCCAGCTTGAATTAAGAAGTTATTGATGTTACTATGTTTTTTATTCGCGAAGGCGATATTAAAAACTGTTAAGCGCCCGTAGCTCAGCTGGATAGAGTACCTGACTACGAATCAGGGGGTCGGAGGTTCGAATCCTCCCGGGCGCGCCAAATTCGAAAAACCCGCTTTCTATTGAAAGCGGGTTTTTTCTTTTCTAGCCTGGCCATGGTGGCTCGTACTTTGGTCTTGCGATCGTTTAAAGCGCCCTTCTGTGCACAGCAGAAGGGCGCTTTTTTTATTCTAATTTAATGCCGAAGCGACTTATGCGGGCTCGCAGCAAAGTGATGTGCTGGGAATCAGGTTGTTAAGCAGTGTATCGAGATCCGTAAGGCGTTTCAGGCGCTGAAAGTGATGATTCGCTTCGCTATTGCCTTGGCGCATTTGTGCTAGCCACTGCTTGACGAGTGACACTACTACTCGATCTGGTAGTTGTCGCCGCTGTAAGTCGGCGTATCGCTTTAGCACGTTGGCACGCATTGTCCAGGTGGTGTCAGGGAGGCGCTCTCCTGTGCGCTGCCAATGGCGTATGCGAGCTGCAAGCCATGGGTCTGAGAGAGCGCTACGGCCAAGCATGACATCCTCGCAACCTGATAGCGTGCGAGCCTTCCAGTAGTCCTCTAGTGTCCAAATATCGCCGTTTGCAACGACAGGGATTGATACCTGGTGGCGAACTTTGCCAATCCACTCCCAATGTGCAGGTGGGCGATAGCCTTCATCTCGTGTGCGGCCATGGACAACAAGCTGTGCAGCGCCGCCAGCTTCTGTGGCCTGGGCGCAAGCGACTGCTAAGCGACGATCAGAAAAGCCAAGGCGGATTTTAGCCGTCACTGGAATTTCGCCGTCTAATGCTTCGGCGACCGCTTTTACGGCGCGATAGACGCGATCTGGCTGGCGAAGTAGCGATGCGCCACCATCATGACGATTAACCAGTTTGGCGGGACAGCCAAAGTTAAGGTCAACGCTGATAGCGCCCAGCGAGAGCGCCTGTTGCGCATTGCTGGCTAGCGCCACGGGGTCTGATCCCAAAAGCTGCAAATGCACGGGAACGCCGCTAGGGGTGGCGACGCTGCCTGCTGACAGTTCGGGGCAATGTTTATAGAACACGCGAGGGGGGAGTCGTGTGTCGACCACCCTGACAAACTCAGTCACTGCCCAGTCAAAACCTGCCTGCTGAGTCAGTAAATCACGCGTTAAGGCGTCGATGACACCTTCCATAGGCGCTAGGCCTATCCTGCCTTTATGTAGTAAATTAACAACCATGACTTCCACTATGGCGCGATTGCAATCTATCCTGGATGTGGCAGGTTAGTGTATTAGCCTCACTGCGCCAAGCGCCTTTAGAGGCTATTGGTGTGCCGAAAAGCATTTGAAAGAGGGGGAATGCGGTATGCAAGAGTCAGAGTTGCTCCAGGAAGGGCTTGCCCTTATGGGGTTGGGTATGGGTTTTGTATTTGTTTTTCTTACGGTTTTGGTAATTAGCGTTACGCTAATGTCGAAGTTGATTAGCCGTTTTCAGCCTGCTCCTATAGCAGCGCCAAGCGGTCGAAATAATGCAAAACCATCTGCACCGAAAGGCCAGGATGATGAAGTCAGGGCAGTGATTAGTGCTGCAGTGCACCGTTATCGTTCTTCGCGCCGTAAGTAAGGCCCTAGTTTTGTAGCTATCCTACCGCTCAATTACTATTTATTTTGTTAAATTTACTACAAATCCATAACGTGAAAATTGTGAGCCACGACCATGAATGAAACAAAACGTCCTCTGGGGATCACTGATGTTGTTCTTCGCGATGCCCATCAATCGCTGTTTGCCACCCGTTTGCGTCTTGATGACATGCTACCGATTGCCGAAAAACTCGACAATGTTGGCTATTGGTCATTAGAGACTTGGGGTGGAGCAACGTTTGATTCATGCATTCGCTATTTGGGTGAAGACCCTTGGGAGCGTATTCGGGCACTGAAAGAGGCGATGCCGAATACACCTCAAGCGATGTTGTTGCGTGGCCAAAACTTATTAGGCTATCGCCACTACGCCGATGACGTGGTTGATAAATTTGTCGAGCGCGCCAAGACTAACGGGGTTGATGTGTTCCGCGTGTTTGACGCGATGAATGACCCGCGTAATCTTGAGCGTGCTATCAAGGCGGTTCGCCAAGTAGGTGGACATGCGCAAGGCACCATCTCTTATACGGTTAGCCCGGTACATACCCTGGATAGCTGGGTAGAGCTCGCTAAAACCATTGCCGCAATGGGCGCTGACTCACTGGCTATCAAGGATATGGCGGGGCTTCTGACGCCTTATATTGCCTATGATCTTGTCACGCGGTTGAAAAAAGAGCTGTCTATTCCCGTTCACTTGCATTGTCATGCGACTACCGGGTTGTCGACCTCGACAATTTTGAAAGCCGTCGAGGCAGGCGTCGATAATGTCGATACTGCGATCTCTTCCATGTCCATGACGTATGGTCATAGTCCGACTGAGTCTGTCGTGGCCATGCTCAAAGATACCGATCGTGATACCGGCCTTGACCTGGAATTGTTGGAAGATATCGCCAGCTATTTCCGTGAAGTGCGCAAAAAGTACGCGGTGTTCGAAGGCTCGTTGCGCGGTATTGACTCACGCATTTTGATTGCCCAAGTGCCTGGCGGCATGCTCACCAACATGGAAGGCCAGCTTAAAGAGCAGGGCGCTGGCGATAAGCTAGACGACGTGTTGAGTGAAATCCCCCGCGTACGCGAAGACCTTGGCTTTATTCCTCTGGTGACGCCGACCTCCCAGATTGTGGGTACTCAAGCTGTGATGAACGTCATGATGGGCGAACGTTACAAGTCCATCTCCAAAGAAGTTCAGGCACTGTTAAAAGGTGAGTACGGCTCCGCGCCCGCGCCGTTTAATGCTGAGCTGCAAAAACGCGTGCTTGAAGGCGGCGAGCCGATCACCTGCCGCCCGGCAGATAACTTGTCGCCAGAAATGGATCGACTAGCTGCCGAGCTTAAAGAAAAAGCGAGCGCAGACAGCATTCGTATTGCCGGCGGCGAGCAGGGAATAGATGACGTGCTGACCTACGCGCTGTTCCCGCAAATTGGTCTGAAATTCCTTAAAAATCGTGACAACCCGGATGCCTTCGAACCTGCCCCTCAAGTGGCTGAGGCGAAAAGCGCTAACGTACCGGCAAAAGCCGCAAACAAAGCGCCAGCGGTTTCGAGTGGCCCGGAAACGTACACCGTTAAGCTCAATGGCAAAGCGTTTGTAGTGGAAGTGTCTGAAGGTGGCGAGATAGGCGCGGTGCAGGAACAGGCGGCAGTGAGTACTAACGCACCCCAAGAGGAAACGCTTGCATCTAGTGGAGAAAGCATTGATGCACCGCTTGCTGGCAATATCTTCAAGGTCAATGTACGCCCGGGTGACCAAGTAGCGGATGGCGATGTGGTGATTATTTTGGAAGCCATGAAAATGGAAACCGAAGTGCGCGCCAGTAGTGCCGGTACCGTATCGAAAGTTAACGTCAGCGAGGGTGACAGCGTCACCGTCGGCGATTCGCTGATCGAGCTTTAAGGGCATTTGGCAATGGAAAAACTAATTACCTTATGGGAGGGCTCGGGGCTTTATAACCTTGAGCTTGGTCAGGCGGCCATGATTTTGGTAGGGCTTGGGCTGCTCTATCTTGCCATTCACAAGAAGTTTGAGCCGTTGCTGCTGGTGCCAATTGGGTTTGGCGGCATTCTTGCCAATATCCCTGAGGCGGGCTTGGCAATCTCAGCGCTCGATCAAGCGATTGAGGTGGCAAAACCTGCTGTGCTGCAGCAGATAGCTTCCGTACTGGGGGCTACCCTTGATCCATTAAGTGGTGTAGAAGCTTGGCGAGAGTCGCTTAAAGCGATTGCCCACGACGCAGCGGCTCCCGATCAATTACGTGCGGCAAAGGATATTGCGGTTGGCGTAGGTTATAGCGATGGGATGCTCTATAACTTCTATAAAGTAGCGATTGCCTCTGGTATTGCGCCACTGATTATCTTTATGGGCGTGGGGGCCATGACCGACTTCGGCCCGTTACTGGCTAACCCGCGGACGCTCTTTTTAGGCGCGGCTGCTCAGTTTGGCATTTTTGCCACACTGTTTGGTGCTGTGATGCTGACCTCGCTGGGGGTGATGGACTTTTCCCTTAATCAAGCGGCCGCCATTGGTATTATCGGCGGTGCTGATGGTCCAACGTCTATTTATGTATCAAGCGTATTGGCTCCTGAGTTGCTGGGTGCTATCGCAGTAGCGGCGTACGCCTACATGGCGCTGGTGCCGCTGATTCAACCGCCGATTATGCGCCTGCTGACCACGCAGAAAGAGCGTCAAATTAAGATGACGCAGCTGCGTCCGGTATCCAAGCTGGAAAAGATCGTTTTCCCGCTGATGCTATTGATTGCCGTCGCGCTTTTCCTACCTGATGCAGCGCCGCTGTTAGGGATGTTCTGCTTTGGTAACTTGATGCGTGAGTGCGGTGTGGTTGAGCGCTTATCGGATACAGCGCAAAACGCTCTGATCAATATCGTGACGATTATCTTAGGGCTATCGGTTGGTTCCAAGCTGATGGCAGATAGCTTTCTGGCATTCGAAACGCTGGGTATCTTGGGCCTGGGTATTGTGGCGTTTGGTATTGGCACGGCCGCAGGCGTGTTGATGGCGAAGCTGATGAACCTGGTCAGCAAAATGCCGATTAATCCGCTGATTGGTGCCGCAGGTGTTTCGGCAGTGCCGATGGCCGCGCGAGTGGCTAATAAGGTTGGCTTGGAGTCGAACCCGCATAACTTCCTGCTAATGCATGCCATGGGTCCTAATGTGGCAGGTGTTATCGGTTCTGCTGTTGCGGCGGGTGTGATGATTAAATACTTAGGTTAAAACCCGCTAGCAGTGCCATTGCGCAGTTATCGTTACGTAATGGTTAGCGACTAAAACGCGACTTACCGAGCAATTGCTCGCGTAAGTCGCGTTTTTTTGTCAGCGATATAATAATCTTATTGTGGCGGCACTTTTTGAATATCGAGGGCTGTCTTTAGACGATTTTCAAGCGTAGTGAAATTTAAGGCCTCATCTCTTGGCCAGCCAATCGTGAGGCATACGCCGTTGCCATCGTACTCTGCCTGTTGGACGGGAATTTTCTGCTCGTCACACCAAGCGCGCGCGACGGCTTCATGGGCAAAGTTGACACGCAGCTGGTAGTTATCCCGTTCGACGACTTCGCGGGTAGGTAATGTTTCAATCCCGGCGTTAACCGACTGTGCGTAAGCTCGGGCGAGTCCACCCGTGCCCAACTTGGTGCCGCCAAAGTAACGAATCACCACACAGCCTATTTCACCCATCTGGCTGCCGAGCAAAGCTTGATACATGGGCCTGCCGGCTGTGCCGCCGGGTTCGCCGTCATCAGAGAACCCTATGTGCGTTTGTTCACCAGGAGGGCCAGCAATAAAGGCCGTGCAGTGATGACTTGCGTTGGGGTGAGCGGTTTTTGCTGCCTGTAGCATTGCATGATAGTCAGCTGTGTTGGGTGCATGGCATATCCACGTGAGGAAGCGACTTTTTTCAACCTCAATTTCAGCGGTATGCCATGTGGCGGATGCTAGGTCTGGAACTCGGTAACGCAATCGATGCTCCCTAAAGCGGGTGGCGAATTAGTGGTGCCGAGTGTTGTTAGCGCCATGCTCGACGCCCATCACCATTCCCAGCACTTGAATATCACAATTATGCAGGAAGACGGCAGGCATGGCTGCATCTTCGGGCCATAAGTGAACGCCAAGCCGACTAATGGAAAGTTGCTTTAGGGCAACTTCTCGCTGGTTTATCGTCGCGATAGCGGTTTCTTGATGGCTACCTTGTTGATAGCGGCGAATAATGATGACATCGCCATCGAATAGATTGCATTCACGCATTCTGTTGCCGCGCACGCGAAGCGCATACGTGTTGCGCCGTGTTACACGAGGCGCCGAATAAGCAGGGCGTCCTGTATTCGACGTCGTTTGAGATAGCGCATGTTGAGTTATGTTCAAGGGTGTTGGCATTGTCATCGTCATGCAGTTTTCTCCAATGCAGCGCCCGCTCCCTAGGCGTGTAATTGAGCAGATTGCTGTGTTTATAATCGGTAGTGTTTTTTCATACAGTATTTGTAGTATAGACCTGTTTTTGCATACAGTGCTAGTGCTCTGCATTGTCTATTGTTCTTAAGCGAAGATTGGTTGAAGTGTGATGCGACCCCTGACCGCAGAGAGCGACTGGCGAGAAAGGGGCTTTCCGTGTAGAGTTCGACGCAAAATCTACGTGCCTGGAGATATCCTTGAGCCTCTGCCTACAAGCCCGACAGCTAGCCTGTGAACGCGATGATCGTTGGCTGTTTGAGGGGCTAGATCTTGATATTCAACGTGGTGAAATAGTGCGCATTGAAGGCCCTAACGGGAGCGGAAAAACGACACTGTTGAAAATTCTCTCAGGCCAGTTGAGCGACTACCATGGCGACATTTATTGGAATGGCGACTCAATGCGCGAGGTGCGTGAACATTTTCTCGCCAATCTACTCTATTTAGGGCATGCCCCTGGCATAAAAGCGGGGCTTTCTCCGCTGGAAAACTTAGCGTGGTACCAAGCGCTTAGCGGCGAAAAAGGCGACGATTACCAGCGTGAAGAAGCGCTGGCACAGGTTGGGCTTAGTGGCTTTGAAGATGTACCCGCAGGACAGCTTTCCGCTGGGCAGCAGCGGCGAATTGCCCTTGCGAGACTGACGCTTACTAAGCGGGCTTTGTGGGTCCTGGATGAACCTTTTACAGCCATTGATCGCCATGGAGTGGCAGCACTAGAAGCGCAGCTTGTTGCGCATGCCAACGCGGGAGGCTGTGTCTTAGTGACGACACATCATGAGTTAACCGCATCATCCGTGCTTAGGCGCGTTCAACTGGGGTAGAAGGAGACAGCGTTGCCAAGCTCACACGCCACGACAGGCATCCCAGAAATGTCGATGCATGCGCCTTCCGGTGGGCTCATGGTTGCCATTAGTGCCACCTTTAAGCGAGATCTAACGCTGTTGCTACGTCGTCGTGGTGAAGTGCTTAACCCATTGGTGTTCTTTGCCTTGGTGATTACGCTCTTTCCGATCGGCATTTCACCTGATCCCCAGTTACTGGCAGAAATAGCGCCTGGGTTGCTGTGGGTGGCGGCATTGCTGGCGGCATTGCTTTCTCTGGATAGTCTGTTCCGGAGCGACTACGACGACGGCAGTTTGGAGCAGCTACTGTTAGCCCCTCAGCCGCTGGCGGCGCTTAGCCTTGCCAAAGTTGCTGTTCACTGGCTGCTGACAGGACTGCCTTTGGCACTTATGGCGCCGATTTTAGGTATCATGTTGGCACTTCCTGCCGGTAGTTACATGGTTTTAGCGCTATCGCTGGCATTGGGAACCGCAAGCCTCAGCTTGATTGGTGCCATTGGCGCCGCGCTGACCGTCGGATTAGCTCGCGGCGGTGTATTGCTGTCACTGCTGGTGCTGCCGCTCTATATTCCAGTGCTTATTTTTGGCGCTGGCGCCGTGCAGGCCGCTATTTTAGGCGATGGTATCGCGGCGCATCTGGCTATTTTGGGCGCACTTTTAGCGATTTCGTTAATGCTAGCACCTTGGGCTATTGCCGCCTCGCTACGCATCAGCATCAACGGTTAAAGGACGAAAACACCATGTGGGCCTTTATAAATAAACTGAGATCACCCAAGTGGTTCTACGCGATTAGCGCCAAGCTTCAGCCCTGGTTCTGGGCAGCGGCGGTGCTCCTGTTGCTGCTGGGAAGCGTTTGGGGGCTGGTATTTGCTCCCGCGGATTATCAGCAGGGCAATAGCTTTCGGATTATCTATGTCCACGTTCCTGCCGCTTTCCTAGCTCAATCCATTTTTGTCTCAATGGCAATTTCAGGCTTGGTATTTATGGTCTGGAAAATCAAAGTAGCCGATATGGCGGCCACAGTGATGGCGCCATTAGGTGCGGCGATGACCTTTGTGGCACTTTTTTCAGGCGCAGTATGGGGAGTGCCTACCTGGGGAACCTGGTGGATGTGGGACGCGCGTTTGACGTCCATGCTGATTTTGCTGTTTTTGTATTTAGGTGTCATTGCACTGCGCGGTGCTTTCAGTAGTCGCGATAGCGGATCTCGTGCAGCCTCAGTGCTGGCGATGGTGGGCGTGATTAACATTCCGATCATCAAATATTCGGTGGACTGGTGGTACACCCTGCACCAGCCTGCCTCGTTTACGATTACCGGACGTTCGGCAATGCCCATGGAAATGTGGGCACCGCTGCTCATTATGGTACTCGGTTTCTACTGCTTTTTTATAGCGTTAACCCTGATGCGTACGCGCAGTGAAATACTGCGCCGTGAAACCAATAAGCGCTGGGTGCAAGAGCTAGTAGAGGAGGTGAGATAATGGCTTTTTCCTCACTTAATGAATTTTTTGCCATGGGTGGCCACGGGCTTTATGTGTGGGCTGCTTGGGGCATTACTGCGTTGTTGATGCTGGTGATAGTTTGGCATGCGCGCCTCGAACGCAGCCAACTGCTGAAAAGCGTGAAGCGCCGTGTGCGCCGCCAAAACGCCCACTCCCAGGCCGCGCAAGCACCAGTTAACTCTGCTCAAAGGGACGTTCGTCATGACGCCTAAACGTAAACAGAAGCTGTTCGTTATTTTAGGGTTGGTTTCATTAACCGCGATAGCGGTGGGGCTGACACTTTATGCGCTGCGCTCCAACATCAATTTATTTTTTAGCCCGGTACAGATTGCTCAGGGCGATGCGCCCATGGAACGCCAGATTCGCGCGGGCGGAATGGTTAAAGAGGGATCGGTGTCGCGTGATCCTGAAAGCCTTGATGTTGAGTTTACCGTGACGGATTACGTCGATGATTTGGAGGTCTACTACAGCGGGATCCTGCCGGATCTTTTCCGTGAAGGGCAGGGGGTGGTCGTGGTAGGAGAACTTCAGACAGATGGGCGCTTATATGCCGATAAAGTCCTAGCCCGCCACGATGAAAATTATATGCCGCCCGAAGTGGCGCAAGCATTAGAAGAAGCAGGTTACTCCCCGGCAGATTATCAGGCAAAAGCGGCTGAGGTGGGTAAGCGTTTGGAGCAGGAAGGCACCCCCCAAGCAAGCGATTATTAATGTCTTATCGTGTCAAGCAGGCGGTTATGCCCACTGCTAATTCGGAGCGCGCATGTTCATCAAAATGATTCCTGAAATAGGCCACTTTGCTCTGGTCATTGCCCTGTTGATGGCCGTGATACAAGCTGTGATGCCGCTGGCAGGCGCGGCCACTCGGCGCCCGCTGTGGATGGCTTATGGCAAGCCCATGGCAACAGGGCAGTTCCTGTTTATTGCCATTGCCTATTTATGCCTAACAGCCAGTTATATGCTGGATGACTTCAGCGTGGCGAACGTTGCCAATAATTCCAACTCGCTACTGCCCTGGTACTACAAGTTTAGTGCCGTGTGGGGAAATCATGAAGGCTCGGTCTTATTGTGGAGCTTAATGCTGGCTGGTTGGGGGTATGCCGCTTCAGTATTTTCCGGCGATTTGCCGCGCGATATGGTGGCGCGAGTGCAAGGCGTCATGGGAATGGTCTGCGTTGGCTTCCTGCTGTTTATCTTGATGACCTCCAATCCATTTGAGCGGCTACTGCCGAATATGCCTCAAGACGGGGCTGATCTTAATCCGCTGCTACAGGACTTCGGGTTGGTTGTGCATCCCCCGATGCTGTATATGGGGTATGTCGGTTTCTCGGTAGTATTTGCATTTGCCATTGCTGCGTTGCTAGGTGGGCGTTTAGACGCTGCCTGGACCCGCTGGGCACGTCCCTGGACTAATGTGGCCTGGGCATTTCTAACCGTAGGCATCGCGCTAGGTAGTTGGTGGGCTTATTACGAGCTGGGCTGGGGCGGCTGGTGGTTCTGGGATCCAGTCGAAAACGCCTCATTGTTGCCCTGGCTAACGGGAACGGCGCTGGTGCACTCGTTGGCGGTCACTGAAAAGCGCGGTTCGTTTAAAAGTTGGACAGTACTGCTGGCTATTTCAACTTTCTCGCTGTCATTAATGGGTACGTTCCTGGTGCGTTCTGGCGTGCTGACCTCAGTGCACGCGTTTGCTAACGATCCTTCCCGCGGCTTCTTTATCTTAATGCTGTTGGCGATTACCGTAACGCTGTCGCTGCTGGTATTTGCGCTGCGCGCGCCCCGTGTGAGCCATAAAGTCGGCTTTAATTGGTTATCCCGTGACTCGTTGTTGTTGGTCAATAATATTCTACTGGTCATTATGACGGTCACCGTACTGTTAGGGACGGTCTACCCGCTAATTTTGGACTCCCTTGGGTTAGGTAAAATCAGCGTAGGGCCTCCGTACTTTAATGCACTTTTTGTACCGCTAACGGTGGTGATGTGCATGTTTATGGGACTGGGCCCGATCGCCCGCTGGAAAAGCATGAGTGCCAGTGAACTGTGGCGTAAGCTTTGGCTGTCAGGCGCCGCTGCACTGGTCCTGGGCGGTGCTATGCCGTTGCTATATGGCGGCGAGTGGAATCTTTGGGTCTCCTTGGGCATTGTTTCGGCGCTCTGGATCGTACTGCCTATCGTGCGTGACGTGTTCAATAAAGTCCGCCATGCCAGCTCCTTTTTGGCGGGGCTGCGCAAGCTGTCGTTAGCATATTGGGGCATGGTGCTTGGTCATGTGGGCATTGCGGTCACCATTGTTGGCGTGGCCGTTGTTTCCAATTACAACATCGAACGCAACGTGCGGATGTCGCCGGGCACGACTGTTGAAGTGGCAGGTTATCAATTCACCATGACGGAACTGGCAAATCGCCGGGGCCCGAACTTCCTGGCAGACACGTCTATCATTCAAGTGCAGCGTGGCGACTCTGGACGCAGCTTTGTGATGCGTCCAGAAAAGCGCCTCTATCTCGCTACCAGAATGCCAATGACCCAGGTGGCGCTTCGCCCCGGGCTTTTCCGCGACCTCTATGTCGCCATGGGGGAAGACCTTGGCGATGGTAGCTACGCTATGCGTGTTCAATACAAACCGTTTGTACGCTGGTTATGGCTCGGTGCGTTGTTGATGGCTTTCGGTGGCATTCTGGCGATAGTTGATAAGCGGTACCGTCGTGTCGTATCGCGCAAAGCGCCTGCTAGCCCGGCTTCTGCAACGTCTGAGTCTGCAACGTCGAAGGAAGCTATGGTATGACACGTCGTCTATTGCTTTTACTACTACCGATTGGCTTTCTGGGGATTGCCTTATTCCTTTATCAAGGGCTAGGGCGCGACCCTTCGCACCGCGACTCGGCGCTAATGGCCAGGCAGTTTCCTACCTTTGAAGCCACGACACTGCGCGATGAAAATCGCCAAGTTGATCAAACCCTGTTAACTGGCGATGTCACCTTGGTGAATGTATGGGGCGAATGGTGCCCTGCTTGTAAGCAGGAAATGCCGCAGTTGCTGGAGTTGGCTGATCAGGGCATTCGCATGGTCGGCATTAACTATCGTGATACTCGCGAAAAAGGGCTGGAGTTCTTGAGCGAGTTTGGGGATCCCTTCGAAGTTAATGTGTTTGACCCCGATGGTAGCCTTGGCTTTGATCTGGGGGTTTACGGTGCGCCGGAAACTTTCTTGGTTGATGCTGACGGTGTCATTCGCTACCACCACAAAGGTTACGTGTCGCCGGAAGACGTTCGTGAACGCATTCTGCCGGAGGTGGAAAAATGGCGCTAATACGCTTAATGCTTACCGTCACGCTGCTGACACTGACTAGCGGCGCGTTGGCCGGCGGGATTGAGATACGTGAGTTCGACGATCCTGTTACGGAGCAGCGTTACCATGATCTCACCGCTTCGATGCGCTGCCCTCTGTGTGAGAACCAGGCAATCGATGATTCTGATGCGCCAATTTCCGCGGACATGCGTGAACGTGTCTATCAATTGCTCCAGGATGGTCAATCGGATATCGAGATTGTTAACCACATGGTGCAGCGGTTTGGAGAGTACATTCTCTATAACCCGCGTTTAGAAAACCGCACTTACCTGCTGTGGGGGTTGCCGATAGGTTTGGTGCTGCTCGGCGTCGTGGTTGTCGTGATGATGGTTCGCGCTCGTCGTAATGCCTCAGCGAAAGCGCTTAGCGCCGAAGAACGTGCCCGCCTGGATGCCCTGATTAACCGCGAGAGGTCTTCATGACACCGCTGTGGATTGCGATTGCTTTACTATTACTCCCCGCGCTTTGGTTATTGATAGCGCCGATGCGCGATGCCCGCGCGCTACGCGACAAGCTAGATCACTTCGAAGCTAACGATACCGCTGATGAGCAAAACGTGGCGATTTTTAAGCGTCGTTTGGCCTCCTTGGAAGCTGCTCACGAACGTGGCGATATGGATGAGGAGCGGTTTAAAGAAGACCGCCTGGAGCTAGAGCGTAGCCTGTTGGAAGACACCGCCAGCCGTACTAAACGCCCCTTAAAAACGGCGACGGCAGGCAGGCTTGCTATCCCCTTGGTGATGGTGGCCGTGGTGGGAGCGAGTACGTTTTGGTATCAGCAAAACGGCGCGGAAGGCGATTTAACGCTTTACGCTATTCAGCAAGAAGTGCAAAACGACCCCGATGGCTCACTGGTCATGTATTTAGAGCGCATGGAAGCAGAAGCCGAGCGTCAGCCGAATAATCCCAATGTGTGGAGTTCACTGTTTCCGCTTTACCGTGAAACCGGTCAGGCCGATAAAGCAGCCGATGCGTTAGAGCGGTTGATTGCTATTGAAGGGCGGATTCCTCCGCTGTTAGCGCAACTTGCTCAACTGCGCTTTTTTATGGCGGAACGTGAACTGACTCCCGAGGTACAGTCGCTAGTGGATGAGACGCTAGCGCAAGACCCACGCCAGCCCACAGTGCTCGGCTTGCTTGGCATTCATGCGTTTGATAATGGTAACTATGAAACAGCGGTAGACCACTGGCGTCGTGCTGTCGCAAACATAGAAGATCCCGAAACGGCATCCTCCTTGCGCGAAGGTATTCGCGTTGCTCAAGAGCGTTTAGGGGTAGAGCCAGAAGCAGCGGCGGTTGAGGCCGCCCAAAGCCAGGGCGTGCGTGTGACTGTTTCATTAGACGAAGCACTGATGAATAACGTCAGTGACGATGCTAGCGTGTTTATTACTGCTCGAGACATGCAAGGCGAGCTGCCGCCGCTGGCTGTTATTCGTGCCCAGGTGTCAGAGCTTCCCATAACTGTTGTGCTGGATGACGACGCGGCCATGTCACCCCAAGCGCAAATCTCCCAGGTGCGTGAAGCACGCTTAGTCGTTCGCGTTTCGCAATCTGGTCAGGCGACCCCTCAGCCTGGTGATCTGTTTGGCGATCTGGAGAGCGTAAGCGTTGGACCTATTAGTGAGGATGATGCGGCAAATGTTGTTATTGACCGCGTTTTTGAATAACGTCCACGCAAACAACTGCAGCTAAGGGTCGCAATGCGCTTAACCTCTATTCGTCTTGTTGGGTTCAAGTCTTTTGTCGATCCAGTAACGGTGCCCTTCGATGGCAATATGACCGCCATCGTTGGGCCAAACGGTTGTGGCAAATCTAATATCATCGATGCGGTGCGCTGGGTAATGGGGGAATCCTCAGCTAAAACCCTGCGCGGTGAATCGATGGCTGATGTTATCTTCAACGGCTCCACCGGTCGTAAGCCGATCAGCCAAGCCTCTATCGAGCTCAAATTCGATAACCGCGATGGTGGCATGGGGGGCGTTTACGCGCAGTACTCAGAAATTGCGGTAAAGCGCTTAGTCACCCGCGACGGCCAATCCAATTACTTCTTTAATGGTCAAAAGTGTCGTCGGCGAGATATCGCTGATCTGTTTATGGGCACTGGTTTAGGCCCGCGTTCTTACGCCATTATCGGCCAGGGGATGATTTCACGGCTAATCGAAGCACGCCCCGATGACCTGCGTGCCACGCTGGAAGAGGCTGCGGGCATTTCAAAATATAAAGAGCGTCGCCGGGAAACCGAAAACCGTATGCGCCGCACCCAGGAGAACTTGGAACGCCTGGATGATATCCGTGAAGAGTTGGACAAACAGCTCGAACGCCTTAAACGTCAGGCAGAAGCAGCCAAGCGCTACCAAGAGTTAAAGCAGCAGGAGTACCGGCTAAAAGGCGAGCTGGCGTTAGTACGCGGACGCGCATTGCGTGCTGAGCAATCTCACCAAGAAAGCCGAGTGCGCGAGCTGGAAATTGCGGTTGAGAAAGACGTATTTGGCGTACGTCAGTGTGAAACGCGCCTGGAACAAGCGCGCGAACAGCACGATGAACTTGCCGATGTACTAGAACGCCACCAGCAGCAGTTTTTTGAAACCACCACCCGGATTGCCCGCTTGGAGCAGGATCAGGCGCATCGCCGCAGTCGTGAAGCTCAATTGGCGAGCGATATAGCAACGGCGCGCCGCGACCTTGATGAACAGCGCCGAGTCAGCGAAGGCGATCAAGAGCGACTTGGCGCGATAGAGGCTCGTTTAGAGGACTTGCTACCAGAGCATGAAGCCCTTGAAGAGCAGCTAGAAACACTTGAGCAAACCTTATCGGATGCGACTCCTGCTCTTGAAACTGCCGAACAGCAGTGGGCCGATGCAGAAAATCACTGGCGCGATGCCAGTCGGGAAGCGGACCGTAGCCAAGACCAATTACGCGATTTAGAGCAGCGTATTGCGCGTATGCAGGCGGAGAACCAGCGCCGCCGTCAGCAGCGTGGCGAACTTGCCGATGTCGCTGAACTGCGCAATGAACACGCTGAATGCCAAGCCCAGCGGGAAGAGGCTGAACAGCGCGCTGAAGCCTTTCAAACCGAACGTGACCATTGGCAACAGCGCTATAGCGATGCCAAAGCCGCTTATCAGCAGGCCACCCAGGCGCGTGATCAGCAGCGTGCTGAACTAAGTCAACATCAAGGCGAACTCGCGTCATTGAAGGCGTTAATTGATGCCGCCTTGGCTGATCACGACCCAGATCTGAGCGATGCATTAGCGGCTCACGGCTTAGCCGATGCGCCACGTCTTGGTGAAGCGATTAGTGTTACATCTGGCTGGGAGCGAGTGATTTCCTGGCTGCTGGCGCCGTGGTTAAATGCCCGTTTAGTGTCTGCGAACCAGCTAAACGCGCTGCCTAATGCCCTAGCCACTGATTGGTGCTTAATCGACCAGGCTGAGCGGCCAGCGACATCCGCGCAGCGCTTGGATTCGCTGGTGTCGGGGGCAGGTGCGTTAGGCGAATGGTTAGCAAGTATTCACTTCGCAGAAACGAACGAAGATGCTGAGACACTACTAGGTAATTTGACGCCTGGAGAGAGTGTTGTCAGCCGCGAAGGCGTATGGCGTGGACGCGGCTGGCTGCACCAACAGGCCAATGGTGAAGGTGTTGATGCACTGCTGGTGACACGCCGTCGGTTTGACGAATTAGACGCCCGCCTTACCCAGGATGAAGACGCGTTAGCGTTGCTGGATGAGCAGTGCGAAGCCGCTAGCGAAGCCATTGAAGTGCTAGAGCAAACCCGTGAGCAGCAGGCCGAGCAAGAACGTGCCCACGCTGCTTCGCTCCAACAGCTTGCGGTGAAAGAGCAGCGGCTAGCTCAGCGCCTGGAACATTTAGAGAGCCGCGCCACTGAGTTGGATGATGAACTCGCCCAACTACAAGAGGATGAGGCGGAGTTAACGCTCACTTTAGAAGAGCAGCGTGCTCGATGGCATGCTGCGATGGAACAGTTAGAAGCTGCTGCCGAAGCCCGTGAAACCAGCGCTGAACAGCGCAGTCGCCAACGTGAGCAGCGTGACCAGTTAAATCAACAACATGCTCCCATGAAGGCGCGTCAGCAGGCGTTGGCGCTAGAGCGAGAGCGATTGAACGCTGAGCGGGATAGCCTGCGAGCCCAGCAAAGTCGTAGTAGCGATAGTGAAGAGCGCCTTTCGCTGCGTATTGCTGAGTTAGAAGAGTCACGAGAAATGCTGGTAGAGCCAGACGAATTGGCTGCCGAAGAATTAGAGGAGTTGCTACACCAGCGCGAGCAGCAGGAGCGGCGTCTGAATGATACCCGCCAGCAAGCTCAGGCATTGGCAGAGCAGCTGCGCAACGACGAGCTGGCTCGCCAGCAGCACGAGCGCAACTTGGAACAAAGTCGTGAACAGTTACAGCAGCGGCGTATGGATGTACAAGCGCTGGCGCTGAAAGCGGCTACCCAAGATGAGCAATTAGCAGAGCTAGGCCATGATCCCGATGCTCTAGCAGAGCACTTGCCTAGCGACGCCAGCGAAACTGCTTGGCAGGAGCGGTTGGAAAACACCACAGATAAGATTCGCCGTTTAGGCGCCATTAACCTTGCGGCGATCGAAGAGTACGATCAGCAAGCCGAACGGCGTAACTACTTGGAGGCTCAGCATGCTGAGCTTACCGAAGCATTAGAAACGTTAGAGCGTGCGATTAAACGTATCGATCAGGAAACTCGCGTTCGCTTCCGAGAAACATTTGACCAGGTTAATACGGGTCTACAAACGCTATTTCCACGGGTTTTCGGTGGGGGAGCTGCTTGGCTAACCCTTACCGGGGATGATTTGCTGGAAACCGGTGTGGCAATTATGGCGCGGCCGCCAGGTAAGAAAAACAGTACTATTCACCTACTCTCAGGGGGAGAAAAGGCGTTAACTGCACTGTCGTTGGTTTTCGCAATTTTCCAGTTGAACCCCGCGCCTTTCTGTATGTTGGACGAAGTCGATGCCCCGCTGGATGATGCCAACGTAGGGCGCTACGCCAAACTTGTTAAAGAAATGTCGGAAAGTGTTCAGTTTATCTATATCACCCATAATAAAATTGCTATGGAGGCGGCCGAACGATTGATGGGTGTCACCATGCAGGAGCCTGGTGTGTCCAGGCTTGTTTCGGTAGGGATTGATGAGGCTGCAGCGCTGGTTGATTAAGTGCTTTCTCGGCAAGTTTGAGGCCCCAATGGTGGCGAACAAAACGAATTTTCACCCCTTAAATGCTTCGGGAAATATGCAAAAATGGTGGATGAGGAAGCCTGTGACGGGTTGTGAGTTGAATGGATAATGAGTCGTGCTGCTTTTGCTTAGCTATCCCAGAGTATGCTCATTAGTGGCTATTAATAGCGTTTCTTTCTTTATCTTTTGATTATAAAATTCATTGTTGATCAGTGATTTATATTTTTTCTCAGTTTCTGATTAACTGCTTTGATCATGACGCTGGGGGGCTGCTTCTGCTAAAGCGTATCGTGCCGCTAAGCATGTTCGTCGATCTAAAATGGACAAATCTGGAATGTGAACTTTCATTATCTTTGTACAGCGTTAGTTAAGGGTTTAAAACATATATGCTATGATTTCATTAGCTATTAAATGCTGTTTGTTACGACGGATTTTTTGGTGAGGCAGGTTTGTAAGATAGGTTTGTAACAGAATAGCTTTTGATCGAACAGCAGTTGGCTGGGCAATTTGGCAGAAGAGCAGTGGCGTTTCGTTACGTAAGTTTGAATGTGGGCTTGTCATATTGCGGTGTGAAAAGGCGAGCAAGGGAGCGAAATTCTCCCTGTAGAAAGCAGACGATGATGTGACGATGTGTCCTGTCGGGATAAATTAGCGCTAAAATGGCACTTTTCTTAGTTGATATAGTCAAAGATTTGGCCTAAAACACACCTTATAGGGGTGTTAAAGCGTGAAAATCTGCAAAAAGTGGCCCTTTTCGTAGCAACCGCGCTATGCTTGATGATAATTAGCTAATTTCGGATATGTTACGTCATTAAGGCATTGCGCCTTTGCAACCGGTATATTGACCCATGGAATGCTCGACATGGAATTAAGAGAGTGGTTAATCATTCTAGGACTGGCACTGGTTTCGCTCATCGTCGTTGACGGTGTGCGAAGGCTTCAGCGCCAACGCCGTGTGCCCCGTCTGGATCAAGCAGTCAAAGACTTGCCAGCCGCTAAATTCGAAGAATTTAATGATGAAGTCAAAGAAGCGGAAATAAACTGGGAGCTGCCTAACGGTGGTGCTCGGGTCGTTAAGCCTGCTGACTACAGTAACCTTGGTCAAAAACCTAAGCTGGAACGCCAAGAGCACCCAGGGCCTTCCAAAGTACTGTCTGATTTTCGCCGTTCTTTTTCCAACTCTGCCAGTTCGGCCAAGTCAAAAGCCAATGCGCATTTTTCGTGGTCTCGGAAAAATGAGCCTCGAAAACATGCACCGCCTTCTGCTGTCGGTCATCCCACGTCGACGAGTCATACATCCGTTCAGCCAGACACTGCTTCAGCCGAGCACACGTTAGGCATGTCTGCAATTCCTGAACCCGAGCGCCGGGAGCCTAGCATATTTATGGCTGATGAGAATCCCAGCAATACTGTTAGCAATAAAACTCAGCACACAGATGCTACTCGCCAAACGACGAGTAGCAAGCTTGCCTCTACAGCTGAAGCCTATCGCCCTGATAGCCACGATTCACAGCCAGTATCTGAACCAACCGAGCATTACGAGCCAGGCGTTAGCGGCCAGCAAGGCCAGCAAGTGGGTGTTGATAAAGAGCAGCCAACGGCTCAATACGAAGAAGCTGAAAATCTTGAAGCTAACAGCCGCCTAGAGGCGGTATCAGCTGGAACTGATGAGCAAATTGCATCAACCGTAAATGCTTCAATCGAGAACGCCTCGGAAGAGCCCAGTGCTGCAGCTGAGCCGACTGCAGAAGCAGAACCGACGCTAAGAGTTGAACCTGAAGACGCAGTACAACATGCTGCTGACACGCCCAAGCGGCGTCAACTACGTGCAGATACTGCCGGTGAAGACAGAGAGCTAGACGACGATGAGGTTGATGAATACCGCTTGGTCGACTTCGAAGGCATTGGACGTTCCTTTAAACGTCGTTTGATTGAGCGTCGTAAAGAGAAAGAGCGTAAGAAAGCAGAGAAGGCGAAACGTGCGGAAGCACTAGCCAAGCAAAAAGCAGAACGTAAAGCACTTGAAGCCGAGCGTAAAGCGCTTGAGGCGCAGCAGCGCCGTGAAGCAAAAGAGGCAGCCGACGCTGAAAAAGCGCGTATTGCTCAAGAGCAAGCCGAAGCGCGTGAGGCCGCTGCGATGACCGCTGCCGCGGAGCGCGAGGCTGCGCAATATAATGAGCCGACGATTTCTGCGCACGACGAGAGTTATCACGATGTTGATGACTACGACGATTATGTGCCTGAAACGGGCCATCGGGATAATGTTGTTCGTACACACCCGACGTTAGAAAAAGCGTTACGCCACGATGTTAATAGCGAGCGGGCCAGAGATGCACTCACCGACGCTTCTGAAATGGTCGTGATCAGTGTGCTTTCGCGGGAGCCTGAAGGTTTTGATGGCGGTAAATTGCTTGAGCTAATCATGGCCTGCGGTCTTCGCTACAGCCGTGAGATGGGTGTCTTTCACCGTTTTGAAACAGAAAGCTTCGATAGCGAACTGCAATTTTCAATGGTGAATGTACTTAAGCCTGGTACGTTCCCCATTGAAGAAATGGATGAGTTTGTGACCCCTGGTATTACGTTCCTGATGCCGCTGCCCGGCGCTGAAGATAGCTCAGCAGCGTTTGAAGCGATGGTCGAAACGGCGATGGTTGTCGTACGCCATATGGGCGGTGAGCTTAAAGATGAAAACCGTAGCGTAATGACGGCGCAAACCATTGAGTTTGCAAGGCAGCGCGTTCATGAGTTTGAACGTCGCCATCGCTTGCAGCGCCAACTGCAAGCGCGTTAAGCATCGCGTTGCGTTTACACCCGCCTTCCTAAGGAAGGCGGGTGTTTTTGTTACTAAACACCTGTTTTTGTATGCCGGAACAACTGAATGAGTCAGCCTGAGAAAAAACTGCTGGAAGAGATTAGCCAACTGCGTGCCGATTTGGACGACGCTAATTACCGCTATTACATCTTAGATGAACCTAAGCTGACCGACGCAGATTACGACCGCAAGCTGCAGCGGTTGAAGCAATTGGAGTCTGAGTATCCCGATTTAATCTCACCGGATTCCCCTACCCAGCGCGTAGGGGCCACGCCAGCGGAAGGGTTTCCTGAAGTCGCTCATGCGATTCCCATGCTTTCTTTGGATAACGCATTTAGCCGTGATGATATTACTGCGTTTGCCGAGCGTGTCGCTGAACGTTTGGAGTGTCAGGCTAATAGCGTTGAGTTTAGCTGTGAGCCAAAGCTCGACGGTGCTGCGGTATCGTTAGTGTACGAGCAGGGCGTACTGGTCAGTGGCGCAACCCGTGGCGATGGCCGTACCGGAGAAGGCATTACATCGAATTTGCGCACCTTGCGGTCTGTTCCGTTAAAGCTAATGGGCGACAACATTCCAGCGTTATTAGAAGTACGCGGCGAAGTTATTATGCGCCATGCGGGCTTTGAAGCACTCAATGATCGAGCGAGGGAAGAAGGCAGCAAGGTATTTGCTAACCCGCGTAATGCGGCGGCTGGCAGTCTGCGACAGCTCGATCCGCGGGTTACCGCAACGCGCCCATTAGAGTTTCATGCTTATCAAGTTGCCCGGCTCGATATGACGAATCTTGGCGATGGTGAGCTTAGCAGTAGCCCAATGACAACTCATAGCCAGCAAATGGCAAGGCTTAAGGCATGGGGCTTTCGCTCCAGCACGGAGCTTCGGACTGTCAATGGCCCTGAGCTGGTGGCTGATTACTGCGAGCAATTGGGTGAAAAGCGAGACCAATTGGGTTACGACATCGATGGCGTCGTGATTAAAGTAAACGATCTGCGCCACCAGCGGGAGCTTGGCTTTGTGGCGCGGGCGCCACGCTGGGCGGTAGCATTTAAATTTCCTGCCCAGGAAGAAGTCACGACCCTTAACGATGTGGAGTTTCAGGTAGGCCGTACTGGCGCGATTACCCCGGTTGCTAGGCTAGAGCCCGTCACCGTTGCTGGTGTGACGGTATCAAACGCTACGCTGCATAACGCAGATGAGATCACCCGCTTAGGTGTCATGATTGGTGATACGGTGGCCATTCGTCGGGCAGGCGACGTGATTCCCCAAGTGGTACGCGTCGATATCGACAAGCGTCCTGCCCAGGCGCGCGTGATTACCTTTCCCGAGCACTGCCCGGTGTGTGGTTCGGATATTGAACGGCTGGAAGGCGAGGCGGTCGCTCGTTGCTCGGGTGGGCTTTATTGTGCCGCGCAGCGTAAAGAGGCGCTGAAGCATTTCGCCAGCCGTAAAGCGCTAGATGTCGATGGGCTGGGTGAGAAGCTGATTGAACAGTTGGTGGACCTGGACTGGGTGAAAACGCCAGCAGACTTATTTCATCTCACCGCTGAGCAGCTTCAGACGCTGCCACGCATGGGGGAAAAGTCCTCGACCAACTTGGTAAATGCCCTGGATAAGGCCAAGCACACCACGCTGGCACGTTTTATTTACGCCTTGGGTATTCGCGAAGTAGGCGAAGCCACAGCGGCAAATTTAGCCAGCTACTTCGGTACACTTCAGACCTTGCAAGACGCTGATCAAGCGGCGCTGGAAGCGGTGAATGATGTTGGTCCGATTGTCGCCGCCCATGTTTACACTTTTTTCCGTCAACCGCATAATCTGGCAACGCTGAAAGCACTGCTTGATGCGGGCATCACCTGGCAAGAGAGTGAAGTGACGCAAGGCCCGACACCCTTAGAGGGGCAGACCTGGGTGCTCACCGGCACGATGGACAGCATGACCCGCGATGAAGGTAAGGCGCGGCTGCAAGCGTTAGGCGCTAAGGTGGCCGGCAGTGTTTCCAAGAAAACTACCTGCTTGGTAGCGGGCGAGGCCGCAGGCAGCAAATTAATCAAAGCAGAGCAACTGGGCGTTGAAGTGATCGATGAAGCCACCTTTATCGAGCGTCTAGCTGCCTGGGAGCAGAGTGAATGAGCCGTTTTATTGAAGTGCCAGCACGCATGCTGCCGCCGGAAACGCTGGATGCTTTGCTTGAAGCATTTGTGACACGCCAAGGATACGATACAGCTGATACCGGCGCAGGTATGAGCGGCTGGGTAGCCGAGCTTAAACAGCAGCTTGAGCGTCACGAGTTGATTATTGCTCACGATCTTGAGTTAGAAATGACCGAGGTGATGACGCTCGCCCAATGGCGCTCCTTTGGGCGAGATCTTGCCGATGATGAGGAAGAGGGCGATTACTGAGCGCGTACTAGCGCACTGATAATCCGTCGCCCAGGGTGTAAATGATCCACTAACGTTAGCTCTAGCGGCATCGGCTCATCACACATTCGCGAGGCAATGATTTCGGCGCAGAGTGGAGCGCTGGAAAGGCCCCGAGAGCCGTGTGCGCTAGATATCCACAGCCCTGAATGGTGCTCTCCTAGGGTATCTGGCGCGTTAGAAGCATCTTTTTGCAGCACCGCGTAATCCTGCTGCCATGCGTCGGCATTGGGCGCTGGCCCCGCGTAGGGGCTTTTGTCAGGGCTGGCTGCCCTTACCGCAGCACGACCTGCGAGCGTGTCGGGGCTTAGCGTTAAGCCCGCCGTTTCAAGGGTGGCGACCCATTCCGGCAGTGTTTGGCGTAGTTCATCAATGTTGCGCTGATGGTCTGCTGTCGTAACGTCGCTCGTGGAATTATTAGGCACAAAGCTGGCCCCAAACGTCAGCACACCTTCTACTGGCGGCGACACATAGCCACCCGCGCATACCACACGTTGCGGGCCTTGAACGCCCTCGGGCAGCTTCACTTCGCTCACTTGTCCGCGAACCTGCTGTAGCGGCAGCGCTGCGGTTTGTTCAAAGTGGTTAGCCAGCGACGCATTGGCTACCACAACGTGATCAGTGGTCAGCGTTTCGCCGCTGGCCAACACGACCTGCCAAGCTTTACCGTCGGGCTGAAGGGTTGTCACTTCCCCCTGGTGCAAGGTGATATTCACGTGCTGTAGCAGCTGTTCGCAGAGCAGTTTGGGGCGCACCCAGCCTGCCTGGGGATAAAACAGTCCGTGCCCCGCTGTGATCGGAACACCCGCCAGCTCGCCAAGCGTCTCGGTTTGAGCGGATACCACCGCTTCTGGCAGCGGGTGGCGTGCCATAAAGCGCTGCTGGCGAACAGTCTCTTTGTCGCTTAACGCCAGTTGTACCACGCCACATGGTTGCCACAGCGGCGTTTCCTGTGACGAGGAGGACGCCCGCTGGCGTTGGCTAAGCCAGCGCTGGCTGTAGAGAAGTCCTGATAAATAGAACCGGCTTTGGTTATTCGTTTCCGCGGCTAGCTTTACATACAGCGCTCCCTGGCGATTGCCGGAGCCACCAGCGCCGGGTGCATCGCGTTCAATGAGCGTTACCTGAACTCCCCGCTTGGCTAACGCTGCGGCCACGCTGCAACCGGCCATGCCTGCTCCAATGACGGCCACATGGTTCGCTGGCCTTGCCGCAGGCGGCGTGAACCAGGGTGTTAACTGGCGGCGAGTGTCTTTGGGCGGTGTGTCGATATCGCCTGCTAACATTTCCCGCTTGCGCCCAAACCCAGGGACCTTTTGCCAGCTAAACCCTGCTGCTTTTAACCCTCGTTTAACGACACCAGCACAGGTAAACGTGGCAAATGTTGCCCCAGGGCGAGAGCGTGCAGCCATGGCCTCGAATAGCTCAGGCTGCCACATTTCTGGGTTTTTAGCAGGAGCAAAGCCATCTAGGAACCAGGCGTCGACTTGACCGTCGAGTAGCTTCAGTCGTTCGGTGGTGTCGCCAAAGTGCAGATCGAGAGTCACTCGCTCGTTGAGATGCAGACGGTGAATGCCGCTGACGGCTTCAGGCCATTGGGCGCATAGCACTTGTGCATAATTTGCTAACGAAGGCCAGGCGCTTAGTGCGCGCTCAAGAGACACTCGGTCAAGCGGAAATTTCTCGGTGGATAACAGATGAAGACGTGCAGTGCTCGGTGCGTGTTGTTCAAAACAGTCCCACGCGCACAGCATATTAAGCCCGGTGCCAAAGCCTGTTTCGCCAATCACAAAAGCGCGGCTGTGTTGCCAGTCCGCAAAGCGCTTAGGAAGGTGATTCGCCCCCAGGAAAACGTGCTCGGTTTCAGCCCGGCCATCTTCCCTGGAAAAATACACATCGTCGAAGGCCTCTGAATGGGGGGATGCCTCGTTCCAAGTGAGTAAAGGAGCCGTTAACGCCGCGAGCGGGGGCAGGGCAGTAGAGCGTTGAGTCACGCGGGTATCCCCGTACTGATGAAGTTTGTGTTAAAGATAGGTTGAAAATTGATCAACTTGTTGATAAGGGCATCAGCTCTAGCTTTGGGGAAAGCGTCCGCCGAGTTTTCACAGAGTTTTCCACAGGCTCTGTGAAAAAGAAGGCGGACTCTTCACACTCGACTCTATCGGTCAAGGCATTACTTTTTTAAATGGCTTAACAATTACCTTGGCATAGACCCCCGCAATGATGTAAGGGTCGGCGTCAGCCCAGGCTTGCGCGTCCTCAAGGCTGTCAAATTCGGCAACGACTAAGCTGCCGCTAAAGCCTGCATCGCCTGGATTATCGGTATCAATAGCGGGGTGGGGGCCAGCCAGAACCAAACGGCCTTCATCACGTAGCTTTTCCAGGCGACCAAGGTGATCCGGGCGTGCCGCTAGACGGCGCTCCAAGCTGTTGGATACATCTTCACTGATAATAGCGTAAAGCATGGGGATAACTCCTTGAATGCTAGGACGGTTGTTCCGTACTGAATTGACCGCGCCCCTGTAAGCGCGCACCATGGTGAGCGACTGTATACCGTTAAGGGAAAACAGGGTGCCTGTTTTATTCACACCACCCTATTCTGACAAACTCGCCACACGGCGTCATGCTTATGCCCCTACTTCCTGCGAACTATCTTCCTGTAAACCTGCCCCGCGTGTTTGATGCCGACCAGCGTTATACGGTGGATTTACACATGCACTCCACCGCGTCAGATGGTGCGCTTACTCCTACCGAGTTGGTAAAGCTGTGCGCTGCACGTGGTCTTACCCACATGTCGCTGACAGACCACGACACCATGGAAGGTATTGAAGAAGCTGACATCGCGGCGCAGCAAGCAGGGCTTTGCCTGGTGCCTGGCTGTGAGTTATCCACGCGCTGGCAGGGAATTAATATCCACGTAGTGGCGCTTATGCCCGGCGGCTTGCAGGGGCCTCTGGTAGAAGGGCTTGCACTGCAGCGCGAAGCACGGATTAAACGTGCTGAAGTGATTGCCGAGCGGCTGGAAAAAATGGGCTTACCTGACGCGCTCGAAAAGGCACGTGCCCAGGCAGGCAGCGACCGCCCCTTAGGCAGGCCCGACTTTGCCCGCGCGCTGGTCGCTGAAGGAGTGGTTGATGACTGGGCTGGCGCGTTTAAGCGCTATTTAGGCAGTGGTAAAAAAGGCGATGTAAAAGCTCATTGGCCGGAAATCAGTGACGCAGTCGCCTGGGTGGTTGCCTCAGGCGGCGTTGCGGTGCTGGCGCACCCGCTGCGCTATGGGCTTACCCGGCGCAAGCGAGGTTTGCTGATGGATACCTTTCAAGCCGCAGGTGGGCAGAGCGTTGAGCTGGTCAGTGGTCAGCAGAATCCAGACAGCACTCGCGATCTCGCTCGGCAATTAGTGGAGCGCGATTTATACGCCTCCATGGGCAGCGATTTTCATTTTCCTGGCAGCCACGCCGCCCCCGGTAGTATGAGCTTAATACCGCGCACTGCTGCGCCGCCGATTTGGCAGCATCCGCGCTTAGTTCATTTGCGCGATGCGCCCAGTGGTATGTTAGGTCCTGGGTCTTAAACCGCATATCGGCTAACCTAGAAACTAAATGGACAACGATATGCCCAAGGGCAGGAGCAAGCGATGAGTCAATATTTTCAGATTCACCCCGAAAACCCGCAGAAACGCTTGATTGATCAAGCGATAGATATTATCCGCAAAGGTGGTGTGGTCGCGTATCCGACGGATTCGGGCTATGCACTGGGTTGCCACTTGGGTGAAAAAAAAGCCATTGAAAAGATCAAATGGCTGCGCTCGTTAGACGATAAACACAATTTCACGCTGATGTGTTCGGATCTTTCCGAGATTGGCACTTACGCGAAAGTGGATAACGCAGTATTTCGGCTGCTGAAGGCTCATACCCCTGGCCCATACACCTTTATTTTGGATGCCACCACAGAGGTTCCGCGCCTGTTGCTGCACCCGAAGCGCCGCTCCATTGGCGTGCGCGTGCCTGATCACCACATTACCCACGCGCTGCTTGATGCGTTGGGTGAGCCGTTGATGAGCGTCACCTTGATTCCGGTAGGAGATACCCTGCCAATGAGCGATCCTGAGGAGATTCGCGACCGCTTCGGCTCACACCTTGATGCCATTATCGACGGCGGTGCCTGCCACCTTGACCCCACCAGTGTGATTGACCTGCGCGAGCTGCCGCCCAAAATTGTGCGGGAAGGCCGCGGCGATATTACGCCGTTTACGAGTTAACACCATTCTCTAGTTGGTATTGGCAACCTCCTGGTGGTAAGTCACGAGGGGGTTGCTGTCGTCCCGCCTGTCTCCTCATCACCCAAAATCCACAAAAATCGTTGAACATGATATGCGTATCAACTTATTCATTTAGCACGCTATCTTTTTTATTTGAATGACCAATAAAAATAAATTATGATGATTATGTCTATTATTGATAATTAATAATGATGGATGGTGTGGGATTCCCCTCTTAACCTGATAACCATCACTGACAGGAGATTGCTTAATGACGATATCTCGATACCGCAACGCTGCCACTGCAACCGCATTTGCAAGCTTGGCGCTACTTCCTTTATCAGGGAACGCAGTAGCCGACGACGCTAGCGCTTGTGATCAAGTTGAGTACGCCATGGGGCTTCGTTACCAACAGCAATCCGCAGAAATAACTGCTTTACAGCGCCAAGGCTTTGAGCTGGCGACCTATCGCTTGGAAAAACAAATTGAGGCGCATGGTGAGGGTGCCGATTTGGCCATCATTACCGATGTGGATGAGACGCTCATCGATAATAGCGCTTTGCTAGTGCGCGATATGCAGGCCTGCCACGACTTCACTACTTGGGATACTTGGTTGCATTGGGAGCGCGAGGGCGAGCCACGTTTGATCCCAGGCGCGAAAGACTTTCTCGAATTTGCCGATGAGCAAGGTGTGTCGATCTACTATGTGTCGGATCGCTACCAAGAAAATAAAGCGGATACGCTGGCCACTATGGAAGCATTAGAGCTTCCCCAGGTATCTGACGAGCGCGTCATGCTACTTGGCCCACCCAAGACTGAGCGTCGCGCTATCGTCGAAGACAGTCATACGTTGGTGATGCAGTTGGGCGATACGCTGCATGACTTCTCGGGTGATTTTGTCGACGCAAGTCTTGAAGAGCAGCGCGACCTAGTTAACGACCACGCTGAGCGCTTTGGTCAAGACTGGATTGTTTTCCCCAATGCCAGTTACGGAAGCTGGAGCGACGCGGAGCTTAACGCGTGGGAAGCTCCGTTTGAAAGCGAATAAAATGTAACCACTTCCATCGTGCCGTTACTATAGAGGAGACGCCCTGGTTAATAGCCAGGGCGTTTTCCTTATTAACCCCGTAAGTTGTCCCCGTGCCGCTAGTCACTAACATGTCATTCACCTGTCATTGGTTGTCACTAAATTATCGTGGTGGCCGTGAACAATAGCGATATGCCATAACAAATCGAACCTTGTCGGTGTGAGCGCGTTTCAGTTAGACAGCTGTGACGGCGCTACCCCCATTAGATATTCCTGCCACTAGACTTTTCGTAACTTGCCTTGCCCTGGGTCACGCTGGAAATTGTGCCTGTGGAGGCGGCTGAGACGCCAACGGGCGTCAACTTGTATTCGATAAGGAAACTAACCAATGAACCGTCATAAGCTCTTTATGGCATCCTTACTGACGTCCTCCCTACTGGTGGGCTGTGCTGATAACGCTAACGCTGATGATGCCAATGTCTCCGTGTTCGACAGCTTCCCCGCCGCTGGTGTGTTTCTTCCCCACAGCGTATTACGGGATGATCTAATAGATGGCAAATCTCAGCAGGCTTTTGAGATCCGTAATGGCGGTTTTGGGTCGGCAATGACCGCTCATCCCACGGATTCAACGCGCTTCTATGCATTGACTGACCGCGGCCCCAATGCCAATTTTGTTGGTGACTATGGCAAGGGGAAAATATTTCCGACACCGGACTATACGCCCCGTATCGGCCTGTTTGAGCTTCAAACGAACGGTGTGATCGAACAGGTTACTACCATTCTACTCAAGCGCCCCGACGGAACCGAGATCAGTGGTCTGCCTAACAGCTTGGCACTCGGTGGAACAGGTGAAACCCCTTACCATGCCAATGGCCAGCCGATCTTAGTAGACGATAGCCAGCCCTATAATGAAGTTACTAATCCGATCCGCTTGGATGATTATGGTCTGGATGGCGAAGGGCTGGTGGCGCTATCGGACGGCACCTTCTGGGTTAGTGATGAGTACGGTCCGCACATGGTCCACTTCGATGCCGAAGGTCGTGAAATCGGTCGAATCAACCCCTTTGCCGACGATGACCGGGTCGAGATGAACCTGCCAGCAGAGTTTGCCAATCGGCGTGCCAACCGAGGTATGGAAGGGCTGGCTATCACGCCGGATGAGAAAACGCTGGTAGGTATTATGCAGTCCACACTGTACAACCCGGGCAGTACGGTGAAAGACCTGGATATCACCCGCATCGTCACGGTGAACCTGGACTCGGGCGAGACTGGACAGTACCTCTACCGCCAAGAGCAAAATCAGAATTCCAACTCAGAGCTTGTTGCCCTGAGCGCCACTGAGTTTTTGGTGCTTGAACGAGATGGCCGCTTTCTGAGCGGTGGCCCCGACGGTGATGAGGCTGCGGCGCCCGATGCTCAGAAGCAGGTTTATCGCATTGACCTTGCCTCGGGCACCAATCTTGAAGCGGTCTCAGCCAACGGCGACCTGAAACAGGATGCCGAGCTGGGTCTAACCTTGGCAGGCAAAACCTTGGAAGAAGTGGTTCTAGAGCAGGGGTGGGGCGCTCTGGCCAGCGCTGGAATTGAGCCAGTGAGCAAGTCTCTGGTGGTGGATATGGTGGCGGAAGTCAACTATCCCCACGATAAAATGGAAGGTCTATGGGTGATTGATGACCAACGCCTGGGGGTACTGAACGACGATGATTTCGCCACCTGGTCCACCGATGGTCAACTCGAGCAGAAGATGCTGGACGCCAACACTGTGGATGGCGGCCGCTTGTTTATTATCGAGGCCGACCTGAGCACCGATTGATCAACGTAGCGGCCTAGCAATCACATAATCTTCCTAAATGAATTACTGCGCGCCCTGGGTTTGGCTATTTTGGTTAGCTGTCCTGGGGCGTGTTTGTGTCTTCGTCTCCCCCGTGGCTATCTTTTTCTTTTTGATCTGCTGCTTTCTTACGCGGGTCTTCGCTGTCTTCATCCAGCCAGGTGCCACAGCGCAGGCAGTAACGAGCGCGCTTTTCATGGCGGTCATGGCCACAGCCGGGGCAGGCTTCTTCTGAATAACGGTCTTCGCGAATAGAGCGGATTACCTGGGCGGAAAATACCCCGGTAGGCACGGCAATAATCGAATAGCCCAACAGCATCAGAATCATCGTGATCGCTTTGCCTATCGACGTGGCGGGGACAATATCGCCGTAGCCCACCGTGGTCATACTCACGATCGCCCAATACATCGACATAGGAATGCTGGTAAAACCGGCTTCTGGTGACTCGATGGTGTACATCAGCGCAGCAAACAGTATGACGACCATCATGATGCTGCTAAAAAACAGCAGGATTTGACGAAGGCTGCGTTTAAGCGCATCGAGCAGTAAACGCCCCTCGCCGATAAACTCCATCAATCTCAAAATCCGGAAAATGCGTAGCACCCGCAGCACCCGAACAATGACGAGTCCGTGGGCACCAGGCATCAGCAGGACTAACCAGGCTGGGATAATCGCGATCACATCGACAATACCGTAGAAGCTTTTGAGGTAAATCGTTGGTCGCTCTAAACAGTAAATCCGCACCGCCAGTTCAATGCTGAAAAGTAGCGTAAATAGCCACTCTGCATAGTAAAAAATGTGCCCGTAGCGTTCGGAATAACTATCTACGCTGTCCAGCAAGATGACCGCCACGCTGATTAGAATGGCGATAATCAGCGCAATATCAAACCCTTTGGCTCCCGGCGTATCGGACTCGAAAATAATATGAAAAAGCCGTGTGCGCAGTCCTTCTGCACCGGGAGTTAATTGAAAACTCATCGCGACATCCTGAAGTGGGCTGAATGTTTCTAGCGTAGCGTGGTTTGATAGGCGAAGCGATGCGCCAGGGTTAACGCAGCAGCGCCATAAGCGGGCGTTGGGTGGCCATTATCAGTCAGTGCTGTGGTCAGCGTCTGAGCGTTACGGCGGGTACCTTCATCCAACTGCGGATGGGTCGCCAGTGTGGCTAATGCCTGCTGTGCGATAGTTAAGTGTTCCGCAAGACCACTGTCGTGGTAGGCGTCCAGCGCCACTGTGGCTCTGTGTAGCCACTCAGCCGGTGCGTCAGCGTCAGGTAGTGCCCACTGCTGCACGCCTAGCGCATTGCCGCGAGCGGCTTTGCTGGTATCAGAAGGGCGCAGCGGTACGCTTTCCGCGAGCGTTAATGCTAGCGCCCAAAGCGCCTCTGGTTCACCCGCTTTGAGTTCCAGCTCGACCTCGCAAATAGCCGCTTGAGCACCACCGCTGACAATCTCTCCTTCGTCCAACACTAGCTCGATATGGCTGCCCTGCCAGTCGATTTGCCAGCTGCGCCGGGTAAAGTCGGTGCGCAGCGCAGGTTGTAGCGCGGAAATGACGGTGCCTAGTGAACCTTTGAACGGCGGAAGGGCAGCCAAGCCATGCTGGTCAAGCTGTGGGCTAGGAACTTGCCACTCCCACTCTTGTCGGGTAGAAAGGCCGCCACCACCATGGCCGGCGGTTTTCACCGTTTGCAGCACGCGATCATCAACTTGGCGTAAGCGCACGGCAATCCGTGCATTCGCCATATCTCCCGCAGGGGTATCGAAATAGGTGTTCGACAGATGTTGACGTTGGGGTGTTTCGGCTAGTGCTGCGTGGCACAGCAGCGTGTTTAGTTGAGCTGGCGCAAGGGCGAGTTTAAGCTCTATTTCGGTAGGCGCTGAAACAGAATCAGCAGTAGATGTTGAATTTTTCATGACATTAGCCACCTTTGTATTGTGACGTTTCAATTAATTTTTCATGACATTGTGAACTTTTCATGACGGCGGCGAGCGCACTCTTTATACTGGCGCCGCCATTTCCAGGCTCCCCGAAAACAGGCTAAAGGCTATATGGTTACCTCCAACCCTTTTTCCGCGATGTTTGGCCGCTCGCCATTCCAGCCGCTGCTGGCCCACATCGTCAAGGCCAATGAATGTGCCGACCAACTGTTGCCGTTCTTCGAAGCATCGCTTGCCGGTGATTGGGATACCGCAGCTGTACTGCGTGAAAACGTTACCCGCTTAGAGCATGACGCCGACACGTTGAAAACAGAGCTTCGGCTTAACCTGCCCAATACGATGTTCCTTCCCGTCTCGCGGTCCGACTTGCTCGACCTTATCAGCGTGCAGGATAAAATCGCCAACAAGGTGCGCGACATTACCGGCATTATGCTGGGGCGTAAAATGCGTGTGCCCAATGAGCTGGCCGATCCCATGCGCGATTATATGCGTACCAGCGTGGCGTGTGTGTCCCAGGCTCGCCAAGCGCTTGAAGAGCTGAAAGAGCTGCTTGAGTCCGGTTTTGGACGCAATGTTTCCGATGTTATCCAGAATATGATCCGTGAGCTGCACACACTTGAGCACCAAGCCGACAGCCAGCAGATCGCGATACGTCGCCAACTGTTTGAGCTTGAAAGCCAACTTCCGCCTGTTGATGTGATTTTCCTTTACAAAATCATTGAGTGGGTCGGTGAAGTTTCTGATCGCGCTGAACGCGTGGGCAGCCGCCTACAGATTTTGACCGCACGCTAAGGGGTACCCATGCAGATTATTGCCCAGCACGGTGAAATTTTTATCATCCTGGCCTGTTTGTTTGGCTTTTTTATGGCTTGGGGCGTTGGCGCGAATGATGTTGCCAATGCGATGGGGACCTCGGTGGGGTCGAAAGCGATCACCATCAAACAAGCAATTTTGATTGCGGTAGTCTTTGAATTTTTAGGCGCATGGCTGGCGGGTGGTGAGGTGACCAACACCATTCGTAAAGGCATTATTGACCCAGAATTGCTCCAGGAAGATCCACAGTTACTAGTGTACGGTATGTTATCAGCGCTGCTAGCAGCGGGTACTTGGTTACTGGCAGCATCGATGAAAGGTTGGCCGGTTTCCACGACGCATTCCATTGTAGGCGCCATTGTGGGCTTTGCCGTAGCGGGATTGGGTGCCTCTACGGTTGATTGGGGCGCTGTTGGCACCATTGCAGCAAGCTGGGTCGTTTCTCCTCTTTTAGCGGGTACTATCGGCTTCGTGCTGTTCAAATCAGTGCACCACCTGATTTTTGAAAATGATAATCCCTTTATGGCTGCCAAACGCTATGTGCCGGGCTACGTATTTTTGGTTGGTTTTATTGTGGCGATGGTCACGCTAACCAAAGGTCTGTCTCACGTTGGGCTAGACCTGACCTTTAGTCAAAGCCTGCTGCTGTCTATCTTGTTAGGACTTGTGATCATGGGTGTAGGCCTGTTGATGCAGCGTCGTATCAAGTTTGAGAAAAATGCCAACGATCACTTTGGATACGCCAATGTTGAGCGGGTCTTCGGCGTATTAATGATCTTTACTGCGTGCGCCATGGCGTTTGCTCACGGCTCTAACGACGTTGCGAACGCGGTTGGCCCGCTAGCGGCGGTCATTAGCGTGGTACAAACTGGCGGCCAAATTGAAGGCTCTGCGTTGGTGCCCTGGTGGGTATTGGTACTGGGCGGTGCTGGCATCGTGGTGGGCTTAGTAACTTACGGCCACAAAGTCATTGCCACCGTGGGAACCGGTATTACTGAACTCACTCCCAGCCGTGGCTTTGCTGCCACGCTGGCAGCCGCGACCACAGTGGTATTAGCTTCCGGCACGGGTCTGCCAATTTCAACCACCCACACACTGGTGGGGGCGATATTAGGCGTAGGGCTTGCCCGGGGTATGGCGGCGCTTAACCTGCGTGTTATTGGCACCATCGCCATGTCCTGGCTGATTACGCTACCTGCCGGGGCTGGTTTGGCTATTCTGTTCTTCTTTATGTTCAAAGGCATGTTTGGTTAACAGCAAGGGGTAACTCCGCCCTATACGTGACTGCTTGGCCAAACGCACAGCGGCATCTTCTTTTACACAAGAAGGTGCCGCTGTTTTTTATGCTCTGTTAAAGTAAACGCTGATACTTTCATTCACCTGCTGCCGGAGAGCGGCCCTTGGACACACGCTTCCCTTTTGTTGATTGGTTTCGTAATGCTTCGCCCTACATTAATGCGCACCGGGGACGAACCTTTGTCATCTTAATTGAGGGCGAAGCCATGGCGTCTGGCCGAGGAGAGCAACTGATTCAAGATTTAGCGCTGCTACACACCCTGGGGGTGCGGCTAGTTGTGGTGTTTGGTATTCGCCCACAAGTGCATGACGCATTGACGGCTGCCGGTGTCGAGCCAACACGGGTGGATGGTCGCTGGGTAGCTGATCGAGCGGTGATGGCTCACGTGGAACAGGTGGCCGCACACCAGCGCTTATGGCTAGAAGCTCGTCTTTCCTTGGGGCTGCCTAGCACGCCGCTACACGGTGTAGAGCTTAGCGTGATTTCCGGTAACTTGGTGACCGCTAAGCCATTAGGGGTGCGTGAAGGCATCGATTTTGATCACAGTGGTGAAGTCCGCCGAGTGCGTTCGAGCGCTATTGAAGGGCTGTTGGAAAAAGGCTCACTGGTGCTGCTGCCGCCGCTGGGCTTCTCCAGCACAGGTGAAGTGTTTGATTTAGATGCCTCGGAAGTCGCACAACAGGCTGCCGTCGCGCTGAAAGCGGATAAGCTGATTCTATTAGGCGAGTCGGAAGGGCTTGAAGACGAACACGGTGCACTATTGCGCCAGCTTTCCCCGGCAGAGGCCGAGCCGCGCCTGCAACAGGCGTTACCGGGCAGTGAGCTGGCACGCCACTTGAACGCCGCCTGCACCGCCGCCAGAGAAGGGGTGGCGCGCACCCACCTGCTTTCCTGGCGCAACCACGATGCGCTGTTAGGGGAACTGTTCACCCGTGACGGCGTTGGCACCATGATCACCCAACACCGCTACGAGCAACTGCGCCCAGCCACGTTGAACGACGTCGCTGGCCTGCTAGAGCTGCTGGAGCCACTGGAGCGACGTGGCATGTTGGTGGCTCGTTCGCGGGAACGCCTAGAGCACGAAATCGACGACTACATGGTCATCGAACGTGATGGCATGGTGATTGGCTGTGCAGCATTGCATGTTTTTCCAGACACCACGGTGGGGGAAATGGCCTGTGTCGCGGTGCACGGTAACTATCGCGGCGGTGAGCGCGGCGAGCGCTTAGTGGAAGCGTTAGAACGCCGCGCCCGGCAGCGTGGGCTTTCCGAAATGTTTGTGTTAACTACCCACACGGCTCACTGGTTTGTCGAACACGGCTTCCGTGCTGCAAGCTTAGATGATCTGCCGCCGCTAAAACGCGAAGCCTACAACCACGCCCGAAAATCCAAGGTGTTGGTGAAAAATCTAGCCTAAAAACGCTTACTTAAAGAGAAATATCTAGATGAGCCGGGTGTCTTTGCGACACCCGGTTTCGTATGCGTGTAAAAAATAAATGAAAATATTTGGTCATTTTATGTATTTGTGCAATTATATTTGCAGATATGCTTGTAGATAAAACCAGCAAAGCCAATCCAAGCCCATCTAAACCAAACCAATAACAACACCGTTATCTACACGCTACGTCACTCACACATAACCAATAACATCGACGTCACGAGGACTTCTCCATGAAAACACTAACCACGTTAATGGCTGCTACTGCATTTTCTCTCACTGCAGCGACTGCCGCCGCAGACAAGCTAGTGGTTGCCACTGATACTGCCTTTGTGCCCTTTGAGTTTGCTCAAGACGGTGAATATGTCGGTTTTGATATCGATATGTGGACAATGATTGCCGAAGAGCTTGAGCTGGAGTTCGAACTAAGGCCAATGGATTTCAATGGCATTATTCCCGGCCTGCAGACTGGCCAGTTAGATGTTGCCCTGGCGGGGATTACTATCCGTGAAGACCGTGCCGAGGTGATTGATTTTTCAGATGGCTACTACGAAAGCGGCTTCCGCATCATGGTGCCAATTGATAGTGATATCGAAAGTGCTGAAGACTTAGCAGGTAAAATGCTGGCCGTTCGCACCGGCACCTCTGCTGCTGACTATGCACGGGAAAACTTCACCGACACCGAGCTACGCCAGTTCCCCAATATCGACAATGCCTACCTGGAGTTACGCACCGGCCGCGTTGATGCCGCGATGCATGATACGCCCAATGTTCTCTACTACATTGCCACCGCTGGTGACGGCCAAGTAAAAGCCGTGGGTGAGCAGATGATGGCGCACGAGTATGGCATTGCGTTTCCCAAGGGAAGCGAGCTGGTCGAGCCAGTTAACCAAGCATTAGCGGCTATGCGGGAAGATGGCCGCTACGACGAAATTTATGCGAAGTGGTTCGGCGAATCGCCCAACGAATAATCTCCTGAAATTTTATTTACTAGCGGAGGGCTTCCTCCGCTGACGTTGGATTGTCAGGAGAGTCTAGATGAATATCGATTGGTCGATTGTTATAGGGTTTTTGCCCGCGTTGCTCAATGGCGCAAAAATCACGCTGTATATCACCGTAACGGGGTTGATCGGTGGTATTACGCTGGGGGCTGTTATTGGCCTGATGCGCGCCTACGGCGGCTATATCCTCAATACACTGGCGTTTATCTACGTCGAAATTATTCGAGGTACGCCGATTGTTGTACAGGTGATGTTTCTGTATTTCGCCTTGCCGGTGCTGGTGGATATCCGCATTGACCCGATGACGACAGCAATCCTTGCGATTGTCATTAATGCTGGGGCGTACGTTGCTGAGATTGTGCGTGGCGCAGTGCTGTCGATTTCAAAAGGATTAACCGAGGCAGGACGTGCTATCGGTTTGCCGCGCTGGAAAGTGGTGGTCTATATCGTTGGACCGCTCGCCTTTCGCCGCTTGATTCCACCGCTGGGTAACCAGTGCATTGTCAGCCTGAAAGATACTTCCTTGTTTATTGTGATCGGTGTCGGCGAACTGACGCGCACCGGCCAGGAAATCATGGCGGCTAACTTCCGTGCAGTCGAAATATGGACGGCGGTTGCCGTGTTCTACCTGATTATGACCGGCACGTTGTCGCTGCTGCTGCGTATCGTTGAGAAGCGGATGAGGATCTTATGAGCGCCATCATAGAATTCAAGAATGTGTCCAAGCACTTTGGCCCGCTTAAGGTACTTGATAAGGTTGATCTGGATATCAATCGTGGCGAAGTGGTCGTGCTCATAGGACCATCCGGTTCTGGAAAATCCACCTTGTTGCGCTGTATTAACGGGCTGGAAATGATCACCTCGGGTGACCTTCTCGTTGATGGCATGAGCGTTAAGGGAGGCAACAAAACGCTGCGCGAAATTCGCCAGGAAGCGGGCATGGTCTTCCAGCAATTCAACCTATTTCCACAAATGACAGCGCTGGAAAATGTGGCCTTTGGCCAACGCCATGTGCGCAAAATGGGACGTAAGGCGGCTGATAATAGTGCCCAGGGGCTATTGGAAAAAGTCGGCCTGGGGGATAAATCGAAACACTATCCTCATGAGCTTTCTGGTGGGCAGCAGCAGCGGGTCGCTATTGCTCGGGCGTTGGCGATCAAACCCAAAGTAATGCTGTTTGATGAGCCTACCTCAGCGCTTGACCCTGAGCTTAAGCAGGAAGTACTGAATGTTATGCAGAAATTGGCAGAAGAGCAGATGACCATGGTGGTGGTGACCCATGAGATGTCCTTCGCCAAACAGGTTGGCACGCGCTTGATTTTTATGGAACACGGTAAAATTGCGGTTGATGCCAACCCTGTTGATGTCATTGATAACCCGCCTAATGACCGGATGAAGGACTTTCTGCGCCATGTCTAAACAAACGAGCTCTATTGGCTGGCAGATTATCAATGGGCAGCCACGCGACATCGGCGTTGCCCTTGGGCGCGCAGGGCGTGATGCGGTGCATCGCTTTTTGCTGCCAAGCGCTATCTGGGCTGAAATTAACGACCCGATTCACCGGAACGCTGTTGCTATCATGGCAGCCAATACGCAGCGTGATTTTCCTCAAGTGTGGGAAGAGCTAGAGGGGCTTGCGGAAGGTCTTAGCCTACCTATTGAAGCGGTATTTGCCTGGAACTGCCGGGGTGACCTGTTGGCCCATGCACCGGACGGCTGCACGACCTTGGTTCTCCCCGGAGAAACGCCGCTGGTGGCGCATAATGAGGATGGCCTGCCATTCTTCCGTGGCCACTGTTTTATGGCTGAAGTGACATCAGCAATGGGAGAGGGGTTTACCGCTTTCTGCTATCCCGGCTCGATACCGGGCCACACGCTGGCGTTTACCCGCCAGGGCTGGGTGCAGGCGGTCAATAATTTGCGCTTGCTCAATGTGACGCCCAGGGTGCCAAGAATGGTGTTAGGCCGGGCGGCTTTAAGCCAACCCAATGTGGCCGGTGTCGTGGCACTGCTGCAGCATTACAATGAGTGCGGCGGCTTTCATTTTTCGCTTGCCGAATGCGGGCAGCGAGAGGTGATGAGTATTGAGTTTGGTGGTGGGGATGCTGCCCAGATAGCGCTAAATGCCCCCAGCGTGCATGCTAATCATGCGCTGTATCACCCCAGTGGTCTGGCATCGCAATGGGTTACTGATTCCTCACGAGACCGACAGCAGCGTGGAGATCAGCTGCTAGCGGAAGGAGAGACTGCGCCGCTGGCTATCCTGCATGATCAACAAGCCAGCGGCCTGCCCATTCTGCGACTGAGTGCTGACGACCCTGATCACGAGAATACTCTGGTCACGGCGGTCATGCGTCTTGAAGTGGATGGTGTAGCATGGCAACTTTATGATCGCCCTGGAGCGCCACCCGCTTATGACGGAAAACTCTTCTTCGCAAGTTGACTCTTCGCCCTCTAAACACTCGATAGCTGAGCGCCAGCCCCCGGAAACCGTTGACGGTCTGCGTGAACTGGCGCTTAGCATTGCCCGGGGCGAGAGCGAGCTACGTCTTGGCCCCAAATCGCGAGAAGTGCTGGCACGCCTGATCGACCTTCAGGGGGATCAGGTGCTGCTGTCTATTTCTTCGGCAGCTCGTCGGCTAGAGGTCAACCCATCGAGTATTTCTCGTTTGGCACGCTCTCTCGGTTATGCCCGTTTCAGCGATCTACAAAGAGTTCTGCTGAGCGCGAGCTTTACCTCTTCTGCCTCTTTTTACCGCGACCATGCTGCCAGCGCGTTGGCTGCCGACAAGCGCAGTTTGCATGTCCAGGCGGAGCAGCTATGCGCTGAAAATAAGCACAATATCGACCGCTTTCTGCAAGGGGTGAAGCATGATGATATTGAAACTTTCGCCCGAACAGTGATCAATGCGCCCAGGGTTCGGTTGTACGGAGTGCGTCAGTTTCATGCGCTGTGCAGTTTCTCAGCCTACGGGTTAGGCATGTTGCGCCCTGATGTAGCGCTGCTTAGCGACGCTACCAATGGGGTTGCGGAAGGGCTGGCGTCGATGTCCGAAGGTGACGTACTGATTGCCGCCAGTTGCCAGCCCTATACGCGCCAAGTGGTGGATGTGTGCCGGATGGCGCAGGCTCATGGCATTCAAACCTTGGCCGTAACCGACTACGCCAGCTCCGCACTGGTTGAGTATGCCCAGGTATCTATCCTGGTGCCCCATGAAAGCAGCTTTATTTCCAACAGCATGGTGGCTTATTTTGCCGCCATGGAGTGCCTGATTAATGCCTGTGCCACGCTGTCAGGAGATGACGCAGGTAAGGCAATTTCGCGGCGGGACCGCTTTATCACCGAGCTGGATATTGAGATGCGCTGAGCGCTACTGCTTGTAGCGCCGCTTTACTTCTACGTTTAGCCTGCCTTCTCCCAGCCGTAGCGAGAGCTTCTGGCCTGGCGCGGTGTCCTCTGCCCGGCGAATGACATGGCCCTTTTCATCCTGGGCAATGGCATAGCCGCGCCCCAACACCGCCAGTGGGCTGATGGCATTTAGTTCACGGGCGGCGCTACTCAAGCGTGCCTGACGCACTTCCAGCGCTCGCTGCATAGCGCTGGCTAAACGGCGCTGGAGCTGACTAACACGCTCTTGCTCTGTTCGGTGCAGGCGCACCATGTCTTGGCTGGCTAAGCGTTTGCTTAACTGGGTGACCCGCACTTGCTGCTGCTGAACGGTTTGCTGTATGGCGCGCTGCAGCCGTTGACAAAGGGCGGTAACGTGCTGGCGTTGACGTTCAAGTTGCTCGCCTGGGTGGCGAAGGCGGGCGCGCAGGGTATCCAGCCGTTGGCTATCCCGCTCTAAGCGTGCCTGCATGGCACGCTGTAAGCGGTTTTCTGCCTGGATTAATTGTTGCTTAAGCGCATGTTGGTCAGGCACCAAACGCTCGGCCGCTGCTGATGGGGTAGGGGCGCGCATATCGGCGGCGAAATCCGCCAGGGTGACATCCACTTCGTGACCCACTGCCGACATCACCGGCAAGCGGGAGTGAAAAATCGCCCGTGCTAGATGCTCGTTATTAAACGCCCACAGGTCTTCTAAGCTACCGCCGCCGCGGGTGATCAGCACCACATCCTGGTCAGGGTCTAAGCGCGCCTGTCGGTTCAGTAACCCCAGTGCCGAAATCATCGCAGGGGCGGCCTCGTTGCCTTGTACAGGCACCGGAATCAGCGTGACATCTGCCAGTGGCCAGCGCGCCGCCAGTACCGCCAATACATCGCGAATGGCTGCGCCGCTGGCGGAACTCAATATCAAAATTTTGCGGGGAGGAAAGGGCAGGGGGCGCGTATTGGCAAACACACCTTCGCCTTCCAACTGCGCTTTTAGGCGCTCAAACGCTGCCAGCAGTTCCCCCAAGCCCGCCGCCTGTACGGCGTCAGCAATCAACTGATAATCGCCGCGCGGTTCGAACAGCGAGACCCGGCCGCGTAGTTTTACCTGATCGCCATCACGCATAGGCGCCGATACAAAACGCGCCCGTTGGCGAAATAGCGCACAGCGAATTTGTGCCCGGTCATCCTTCAAGGTGAAGTAAATATGCCCAGACGCCGGGCGGGAAACATTGGAAAGCTCGCCCTCTACCCACACTTCGCCCACATCGCGCTCAAGGGTCTGTTTGGCACGCTGATTCAACTGACTAACAGAAAGCGCTTGTGGTGTATCGGGCATAGAGCAACCTTAAAAAGAGAGTGAGCGAGTGGGTAGTTTTCGCAAGAATCCTAGCTTATTAGCCATTGGTCTGGATTGAAAACCTTCTTCACATTGCTGGAAAGGCCCTCAAAACGCTATAATAGGGGATTAACTTTCCACGCCCCACTTCCTCTTCTATCAGGGTGTTGCCGCTATGCTACGTATGGCCCAAGAAGCACTTACGTTCGATGACGTACTCCTCGTTCCCGGCTTCTCCGATATTCTGCCCAAGGATGTCAGCCTCAAAACCCGCCTGACCCGCAATATTTCACTCAATATCCCGCTGCTTTCCGCTGCAATGGATACCGTTACCGAAGCGCGTCTAGCAATTGCGATGGCTCAGGAAGGCGGCATCGGCATTATCCATAAGAGCATGACCATGAGTCAGCAAGCCGCTGAAGTGCGTAAGGTTAAAAAGCACGAAAGCGTGATTGTAAAAGATCCAGTCACCGTTAGCCCTAAGGCGAAGCTGGATGACCTGCTGGCGATGGCGCGTGAGAACGGGTTTTCTGGCTTCCCCGTCGTAGAAGGCGAAACCCTGGTAGGTATTGTGACCGAGCGTGATATGCGCTTCCAGCCCAACCACGGCGACAGCGTAGCGGACATCATGACCCCCCGCGAGCGGTTGGTTACCGTCAAGGAAGGCACCGACCTTGAAACCAGCAAAGCCAAAATGCGCGAACACCGCATCGAGAAAATGCTGATCGTCGATGACGAGTTTCATCTGCGCGGTTTGGTAACTTTCCAAGACATCGAAAAAGCCCGCACGTATCCGATGGCTGCCAAAGATAGCGATGGCCGCTTGTTGGTAGGTGCAGCCGTTGGCACTGGCCCGGAAACGCCGGATCGCGTTGCTGCGCTGGCCGAAGCCGGTGTCGATGTGATCATTGTTGATACTGCCCACGGTCACTCTAAAGGCGTTATCGACCGCGTGCGCTGGATTAAAGAGAACTTCCCGAACATTCAAGTGATTGGCGGCAACATCGCCACCGGCGCTGCCGCCAAAGCGCTGGCTGAAGCGGGCGCAGACGCCGTTAAAGTGGGCATTGGCCCCGGTTCTATCTGTACCACACGTATTGTGGCAGGCGTTGGTGTTCCGCAAATCACCGCGGTGTCTAACGTGGCAGAAGCGCTCAAAGAGTTCGATATTCCGCTGATCGCCGACGGCGGCATTCGCTTCTCGGGTGACTTAGCCAAAGCCATCGCCGCTGGCGCAAGCGCCGTGATGGTCGGTGGCCTGCTGGCCGGTACCGAAGAAGCGCCGGGTGAAGTTGAGCTTTACCAAGGCCGTACCTACAAAGCCTACCGTGGCATGGGCTCCATGGGTGCCATGTCTCAGAACCAGGGCAGCGCCGACCGCTACTTCCAAGATAAGAGCGAAGGTGCCGAGAAGCTGGTGCCGGAAGGCATTGAAGGCCGCGTACCCTATAAAGGCATGATGGGCGCTATCGTTCACCAACTGATGGGCGGCCTGCGCGCTTCCATGGGTTACACCGGCTGCCGCAGTGTTGAAGAAATGCGCACCAAGCCGGAATTTGTACAAATTACCAGCGCTGGCTTTAACGAATCCCACGTTCACAACGTGCAGATCACCAAAGAAGCCCCCAACTACCGGGTGAGCTAACCAGCACGTTTAGTTAAATGGCGCGGCGGGCATTGCCCCGCCGCTTGCTTTTTGGCCTTAACAGCGGCACCCACACCGCTTAACCGAGACCCCGCCATGAGTGACATTCACGCCCATAAGATCCTGATTCTCGACTTCGGCTCCCAGTACACCCAACTGATCGCCCGCCGTGTGCGTGAGATCGGTGTATTCTCCGAAATCCGCGCCTTCGACATCACCGAAGAAGAAATTCGCGAATACAACCCGAACGGCATCATCCTGGCCGGTGGCCCGGAATCGGTGACCGAGTTGGATTCCCCGCGAGCACCGGCGTGCGTGTTCGAAATGGGCTTGCCGGTGTTTGGTATCTGCTACGGCATGCAGACCATGGCCGAGCAGCTTGGCGGCAAAGTGGAAGGCTCTAACCAGCGCGAATTTGGCTACGCCCAGATTCAAATCGACGGCGACACCCCGCTGTTCAAAGACATCAAAGACCACATCGATACCGACAGCGGCAAAGGCCTGCTAGACGTATGGATGAGCCACGGCGACAAGGTCTCTCAGGTGCCTGACACCTTCACCGTGACCGCTTCCACGCCGAGCTGCCCGATTGCCGCCATGGCCTGGGAAGAGAAGCAGTTCTACGGCGTGCAGTTCCACCCCGAAGTGACCCACACCCTGCAAGGTCAGCGCATTCTTGAGCACTTCGTGCTGGATATTTGCGGCGCTGAAAAACTCTGGACGCCTGCACAAATCATCGAAGACCAAGTGCAGCGCGTACGCGAGCAAGTGGGTGACCGCCATGTACTGCTTGGCCTTTCCGGTGGTGTCGACTCCTCGGTTGTGGCGGCGTTGCTGCACAAAGCCATTGGCGACCAGTTGACCTGCGTATTCGTCGATAACGGCCTGCTGCGCAAAAACGAAGGCGACCAAGTGATGGAAACCTTCGCCAAGCACATGGGCGTGAAGGTGATCCGTGTCGACGCCGAAGAGCTGTTCCTCGGCAAGCTGAAGGGCGAAAACGACCCGGAAGCCAAGCGCAAGATTATCGGCAACACCTTTATCGACGTGTTCGATGAAGAAGCCAGCAAAATCGACGGCGTCGACTTCCTGGCCCAGGGCACCATCTACCCGGACGTGATTGAATCCGCCGCCTCTAAAACCGGCAAAGCGCACGTGATCAAATCCCACCACAACGTCGGTGGCCTGCCGGAAACCATGAAGCTCAAGCTGGTCGAGCCGCTGCGCGAACTGTTTAAAGACGAAGTGCGCAAACTCGGCCTCGAACTCGGCCTGCCTTACGATATGGTCTACCGCCACCCGTTCCCTGGCCCTGGCCTGGGCGTGCGTATTCTGGGTGAAGTGAAAAAAGAGTACGCCGACATCCTGCGTGATGCCGACGCCATCTACATCGAAGAACTGCGCGCCGCCGGTTGGTACGAAAAAACCAGCCAAGCCTTCGCCGTGTTCCTGCCGGTGAAATCGGTAGGCGTCGTCGGCGACGGCCGCCGCTACGAATGGGTCATCGCACTACGCGCAGTAGAAACCATCGACTTCATGACCGCCCGCTGGGCGCACCTGCCCTACGAGCTGCTGGAGAAGGTATCCAACCGGATTATCAATGAGTTGGAAGGGGTGTCTCGGGTGACTTATGACGTGAGCAGTAAGCCGCCTGCGACGATTGAGTGGGAGTGAGTACTTACTCGCTAGCTCTTTTCTTTATAAACCCGCCGTAGGCGGGTTTTTTTATTTTTATTGATATATTAATTTATCCACAGTTTTTGAGTAGTATCGGAGCTCTATAAAAATGATTTTAGGTGTTTTGAAATGGGAAAAATTTTGGAGTCACTAGCTGCTTTAGGTGAAGATGAGTTTACTAAAGAAATATTAAAACCTCTTTTTGAGGCAATGGGTTACGAAAGAGTAGAATTTAATGGTGGGCCATACGAAAAAGGTAAAGATTTAATAGCTCAGCGACGTATACCGCCTATGAAAGAAATGTTTGTAGTTTATATTCAATCTAAAAAAATAGGCACTTCTCAGAGAACGTTTGATGGTGCGAAATTTACTTCATTGGTACATCAATTGAGACAGTGTTGTACTACAACTGTAAAAGATAATGAAGGGAATGATTTAAAGCCTAATCTCGTTTATTTAGCATGTCCTGAGCAAATAAAGACTAGGTTTCTTGATGAAGTAATGTCTCAGATGATAGGTTTGCCAATAGAGGTGCGACCTTATGATGGAGTGCAAATAATCAATGATATAAGAGATTATAAGCCAGAGCTTCTTGAAAAGCTTCTTCCAATGGGGGAAAAGTTAACTCAGTATTCTACTAGTCTAGATAATAATGAAGAGTTGCTACAAGCGCTCAAAAGTGAGAATAAAGTTATTTTTAATGACTATTATAGTGATTTAAGTTTTTTTGTAGGGTACTTTGATAGCAATCTTCTTCTTCACTTAAATGTTGTTCTTGTCAAAGATAAGATAAATATATTTGAAGACTCATGGGAAGTGACAAGAAAAGAAATTTTATTGCTGAAAGAGAGTTATAATATTTCTGTATTGACACAAGATGTGTCTGAGATAGAGAGTGTTTTTGAAAAATGGAAGGAGGATTATGAATCCATAGAAAATAAAAGTATAATTCAGGAGGTTGATTCAATAGAAAAGGAAATATTAGATTTAAATAATAGGTTGCAGTCTAAGATTAAAGAGCAAAAAGAGCAGCTGAACTTTAGTGGTAAAATTGAAAGGCTTAGTCTTGAAGAAAATGAATATAAGAGAAGGTCAAAAATTATTTCTGAAATTGAGTATTTTTATGATTCAAATAAATGTGTTGATTTAAAATTTGAAATAAGTAAAAAAGAAGAGTCGATAGTTTTTTATAAAGAGCTAGATGTGTTTGTTGATCTCTTGTCTAAAAGAAACTCACTTGGCGAAAAGTTGAATTTTCTTAAAGATAAAAAAGTACCTGCTCCTTTGTATAATCTGGAGATTGATTTTAAAATGATTGAGGATAGAGTTAAATCTATAAGAGAAAAATATCTTAATGGCGTTGTAGATATTAATGATCGAGTTATGAGTTTTCTAGATTTGAAGGATTTTCTTTCAGAGATAGAAAGTTCATTATCTTTTTTATCGCACATTAGAAGCAGTGAAAGCTTTCTCAAAGAAGCAATAGACTTTAAAGTTAGTGCGTCAGGTAAGGATCGAGTATCAATTTCTCCCCATGATGTGTTTGAAACTAAACATGATATTGCTATATACGGGGGAGCAGGAGTTGGTAAAACAACAACCTTAAAAATGTATGCAAGTAGGTATGCTAAAAAAGACAAGCCTGAAGTTATTTATGTTCCACTCAATAGCTTGGTTTCTAAATATAGCAATTTTTTAAAATCAAATGAAAGTGTAAATATTTTAGAAAGTAATTTAATAGCCTCATTAGTTCTTATGAGCAAAAGTTTGATTGTCAATAAAGAAAATATTCGAGAAGTGAATAATATTTTTTCGCTAGGCGGTACGCTAATTCTAGATGGTCTGGATGAGGTGTATAATACTATTCCTAATATACTTTTAGAAATATCTAGTTTGAAGTCAAAAAAGCCTAATCTTCAGTTGATAGTATCAAGTAGAGACTGCGTAAGTTATTTGAAAGATATAAGTTTCTTAGGTATAACGTTGCTCCCGTTTACGAAGCCTCAGCTTATAAGGTTTATTAATGGATGGTTTGGTGATGGTGCTCAAGCCAATAAATTAATTAGTGCTATAGAGAAAAAAGATATATTTGAAAATATAAGAACTCCACTTTTAGCGACTATAACTTGTTCATTAGTAGAAAAAGGTATTGATGCACCTTCTACAGAAAATGAAATATATTCGCAAAGATTGCGTTTGTTAACTGGAGACTATGATGTTCATAAAAAAATAAATAGACAAAAAAATACTAGTGATATGCTTAGACGATGCGCAAAGAAAATAGCATTTTCTATGCATAGAAAAGGTGTAAGGAGTATGCAAAAAAACGAAATTATAAAATATATAAAATCTGACTTTGGTGAAAGTTTCAATGAGAAATTGTTGGAAAGTTGCGTTGTTGATTTAATTGATCCTTGTAATGTTATTGTTTACGATTCTCATTCGGACAGCTACACGTTTGGGCATTTTAGGTATCAAGAACATTTGGCTTCAGAAGAGATTAGCTCTAATAGAGAAGTAGATATACTTGAGCTTTTGTTTGATGATTGGTGGAGGGGGACTCTATGCTTATATGCTCAAGAAAATGATTTTTGTTCTTTGATAGAAAATTGTTATAACAGGTATGGAAGTATAAAAAGAGCTCGTATAACACTCGACGCTATGATAAAAAATACTACTAAAAGTAAAAGGCCAAGACATTTAGAGATTTTTAATAATTATAGTAGTCTAAGCGATTTCGAAGCTGGTCTTTACAAAGATAGTTATCTTGATGGCTGGGATGATCCCAATGATCTTATAAGGTAGAGTTTTATAAATATCTTATTTTAAACCGTATAGGTTTTGTTTTAGTCGACAATTCCAAGTTGTTGGTTTCTTGTGTTAATAACAAGATGTTATGACGGGCATTGTCAACAGTGAATGCCATAAAGCGCGCGCACTGGATCCAACTGATTATTTGTATCCAGTGTGGGTAGATTATATTCCATTTATTTCTCACTAACCCAAAACTGATGAACCTCATACTAGGCAGAAATAGCACCCTTGGTAGTGGTGCGCTTCACCGTCGATAATGGCTGCTTGTTTGGGGAAATCGGCAGCTGCATAGAAAAGTGCATCATTATGCTTGAGGCAATCCATACAGTGACAAAATCTTATCCGAAGCGGCTCGCAATTGACGCTATTCGGATTTTAAAGTAGACACAGTTACCCCCTAGTTGATCCATAGCTAGCCTATCAAAGTTGCATCACTAGCCCATGAGCCGAATATCAACCATAATCGGCTCATAATATGATCTGAATAGGCGGGGCAATCGTCTCATGTATATCTGGGAACAACGCAATTGGCTGCACTTTGAGTGGGATGAACCTGCTTTACGTAAGCGCCCATAAATCAGCACCTACAGCCACGCCCTGAAATT
>NZ_JABUZD010000165.1:87687-91610 GCF_014897875.1 Halomonas sp. 3A7M | reverse complement strand
ATTACGGAAAAAGTAACTCGATAACTTTTGCATAACCACTTATCTAGCTTGTTTGTGTCATCAAGATCTGAGTAAAAGCGGTACTCAATGCCATTGGTTAAAATCGCAAACTTTGCTTCCGTGCAATTGAAATAGCGGTAGAGCTGGCTGAATTGTGCATCTGCAAGGTCTGTCGTACGGGGCTTACATTCGATGAGGATTGAAAGCACACCATCATTTTTGATGGCGTAGTCGACCTTCTCGCCTTTCTTCAAGCCAACGTCAGCCGTAAATTCAGGCAGTACCTCGGTTGGATTGAAAACGTCATATCCTAAGCTTTGTATAAATGGCATGACCATCGCATTTTTCGTCGCTTCTTCGTTGACGATGTGGTCAAGCTGCTCTCTGGCACGGCTCGCCAGTGTTGCGATTTTTTGTGCTATCTCCATGTTCCCTGCCTTTTTAGTTGGTTTGCTACACCCTCCCAAATGCCCAACGCCCTAAAAAACGAGCGCAAATTTGGAAGTTATCTGTTTCGTCCATTTCGTAGCTGGGATACAGCGAATTGTCAGATATAACTCTAATTCGGTTTCCAGGTAAATGCTGAAGACGTTTAACGTGTACTTGGCCGTCTAATTGAAAAAGAACTCCATCTAACCATTCTTTACCCAACCTCGCCATTGACCTTAGTCATACTTAGCCCACACCGATTCCACGCTAGCGCCTTCGGCTCAACGTGCTACGCTTCGCGTTACTTTTCTTATTTGGGTGATTCGCTATGCCGATGTTTCGTGTGTTGGCGGCTTCCGCGCTGGTGCTGCTCACGCTGTCTACGCAAGCCCAGGCCCAAACGTCTGCTGACTGGTCGGCTTACAATAAGCTGCAGATTTGGACGCAGCCCAACCAAGCCTCTAGCGCGATTAACCGTTTTCAACCTGCTCGTTTCTCGGTTGGGTCTGTCACTTTGAACGGTGAGTACGTCTCACCCCAGCCATTTGGCGCTATTAGCCGCGTAATGGTCGCCGCACACCATGGCTATATAAGAGGCACGATTTAACATTGTCAGTGCAACAGGATTGTCAGCACACCAGGAGCGCGTAAAATATCGGGCTCTTTTTTGGTTTTTGTAATTGTTATGTTATAACTTATTTATTGGTAGCGAGGACACTCAATGAGTGAGCATATGCATCGCCATAACAAGGAAGGTCCTTGTCATTTTTCGCTGATGTCGTTATCTGCCACGAAGCGGTTGGGTCTAGTGGCACTGCCGCTGCTGGGTTTATGGGGGTTAGTTTTGTGGGCAAGTGGGTGGCCGTTATGAGTGAGCGTTCACTTTCACGCCTGCAACTGCATGACTTGCACCTTGCCCAAGGCGGACGCACGGTACTTGAGCATGTCGATGGTGACATAAAACCCGGTGCTATTACGGCGCTTATCGGCGCTAACGGGGCGGGCAAAAGCACGCTGATCCAGGCGATTATGGGAGAACTGCGGCCTATTAGCGGCAAAGTGATTTGCACCGTTGATAAAGCACGCCGCGCATGGTTACCGCAGCAACTGGCTCTGGACCTTACCTTTCCGATGAGCGTGGAAGAGTTGGTGATGACCGGCAGTTGGCCAAGCCACGGGGCGTTGAAAGGCTACTGTGCGGCGCATTATCGCAAGGGTCGCGACATCATGGCGCGCTTAGGTATTTCTCATTTGGCCCACCGCCCTTTGGGTGAGCTTTCCGGCGGCCAGCGCCAGCGGGCGCTGATTGGCCGTACGTTGATGCAGGAAGCGGAGCTTTTGTTACTGGATGAGCCGTTTGCCAACGTGGATAGCGATACGGTGGATATTTTGATCCGTATTTTGCGCCAAATGGCCGATGAAGGCGTGACCATCATTATTGTGCTGCACGACATGGATCATCTGAGCCACCTAGCCGATGAAGTATTAATGCTAAACGGTGGCCATGGTCGCTGGGTCGCGCCTAGCGCGCTTAACCACCAACATGCATCGGCCAAGGTCGTGCCGTTTGCTTTGGGAGGTCGTCATGCTGGCACTGCTTGATGCGTGGTTTGTTGCGCCTTTCGATTATGGCTTTATGCGGCGTGCGGTCGTGGGTGGTTTGGCACTTTCGCTTGCAGCTCCTCCACTGGGCGTGTTTTTGGTGCTACGGGGCATGAGCCTGATTGGCGATGCAATGGCCCACGCTATTTTGCCTGGGGTGGCGCTGGGCTTTTTACTCGCCGGGTTCTCTCTACCGGTGATGAGCGCTGGCGGCGTTCTTTTCGGCGTGATGGTGGCGTTACTTGCCGGTGCTGTGTCGAAAATGGGCGGCCAGCGCGAAGACGCCGCCATGGCGAGCTTCTTTATTATCTCGCTGGCGGCCGGGGTATTGCTCATTTCGATGGGTGGCAGCAGCGTGGATTTAACCCATGTGCTGTTCGGCTCAATTTTGGCGATTAACTCCACAGCGCTACTGCTCATTGCCTCTATCAGCACACTGATTGTGATTATTTTGGCGATTATTTTCCGCGCGTTGGTCGTGGAGTGTTTAGACCCGCTGTTTTTACGCGGGCAAAGCCGCCGTAGCAGCTGGGTACATAGCGTTTTTTTAGGGCTATTGGTGCTTAATTTAACCGCGGGTTTCCAAACCTTGGGCACGTTAATGGCGGTGGGCTTAATGATGCTGCCTGCCACTGCAGCGCGGTTTTGGAGTAAGCGGCTGGAAGGCTTGATAGGTATTGCCGTGGTATTGGCCATGGTCGCCAGTACCGGCGGGCTATTGATTTCATTTCATCTTGATACCCCATCAGGGCCGAGCATTATTTTGCTGGCTGGGGTGGGTTATCTACTGTCGGCACTGTTCGGCCGCTATCACAGCTTAGCCGCTAAGCTGCGGCGCAAGACAACGCCGCTGGCGCTTGAACAGTCGTCATAACTCTTTGTTATTTTTGAAGGAGCGTTATATGTCGCTTTTCTCTTCATCGCGCTGGTGGGTGGGTGTTTCGGCCATGCTGGCATTGCCTGCAGCAATGGCTAGCGACCGTGTTCAGGTAGTGACCAGCTTCTCTATCTTGGCCGACATGGTCGAAAACGTGGGCGGCGAGCACGTTGACGTAACGTCGCTTGTCGGCCCTGACGGCGATGCGCATGTTTATTCACCAAGCCCAGGCGACGCCCGCGCGTTGGCCAGCGCAGATGTGGTGGTCTTTAACGGACTGCTGTTTGAGGGCTGGATGGAGCGTTTGATTGAGTCTAGCGACTATACGGGTGCATTGGTCACTGCAACCAACGGCATTCAACCCCGCGCCTTTGCCAAACACGATCATGAAGAACACGGCCATGACGATCATGGACACGACGACCATGGCCACGACGATCATGACCACGGACATGACGAGCACGATCACAGTGAACATGACCATGGTGATGACGACCCTCACGCATGGCAGGATCTACAGCAGGCAAAGGTCTACGTTACCAATATTCGCGATGGCTTAATCGAAGCAGACAGTGCCAATGCCGAAAGTTATCAAGCGAATGCTGAGCGCTATTTAGCAGCAATAGACGAGGCTGATCATGAAATTCGTGATTTGCTGAGCGATATTCCCGCTTCCGCCAGCGTGATTACCGGCCATGATTCGTTTGGTTATTTCTCAAATGCTTATGGGGTGAACTTTCTTGCTCCTGTCGGCCTGTCTACCGAAGCTGACCCCAGCGGCGCCAGCATGGCCGCGCTTGTAGATGTCATTGAGCAGGAAAACGTGCAGGCGCTGTTCCACGAGAACATGACCAACCAAGCCATCATCAACCAGCTTGCCGAAGAAACTGGCCTGCCAATTGCTGGCACACTGTATGCCGATGCGCTGGCGAGTGAGGGTGAAGCCGGCACTTACTTAGGCATGATGCGTCATAACGCGAACGTGCTGCACTCAGCATTAGCTGAACCGGGTCAT